>JBEANW010000158.1:0-4787 GCA_041165225.1 Cyanobacteriota bacterium
CCAGAGAGACTGTATAAAGGATGGGATGACTCAAAATAACGGGGGTTAATAATGGCAGTGACTTCAGGGCGAACATCAGGTAGAGTATGGTGATCGGTGATAATAATCTCAATGCCTAATGAACTGGCGTAGGCAATTTCTTCTAGGTTGGTACTCCCCGTATCGCAGGTGACAATTAATCTAGTTCCTGCTGCTGCTAATCGATCTATTCCAGGGCAATTTAAACCATGAGATTCCTTGAGGCGATTGGGAATATAGTAATCAAGCTGTAAATGCTTGGGGAAAAACTGCCCCAAGCCATCCCACAAGACACTAGTAGAAGTAATGCCATCCGCATCAAAATCTCCCCAGATCGTTACCTTCTCGCCACTTTCCCTTGCCTGACATAACCTGGCGATCGCCTTGACCATCTCCGTCCCAAAAGCACTGGCAGCAGTAGGCTGATATAAAGCCGAATTCAAAAATCCAGGTAACTGAGCTAAATCTCTAATTCCCCGCTGCCACAGCAATTGAGCGCAATATTTACTACTCCTGCCCGTAATTCCCTGCACCCCTGCAACAAACTCTGGCGGTGCTGCCACTGTCGATAAAAGCTGCCACTTCTCTTTCATTAGTTTTTAGTTGCCCAAAAGTCCTAAAACAACGTGAAAAAACACAGTATCAAAGTTTCACTCCATTCTACTACCGCCCCATAGGTATCTCCTGTATGTCCCCCAAGTTGCCGATGAAACCAATATCCTGTTGCCAGGGCGATCGCTATATTCCCTAGCACAATTAAACCGATTTGCCCCCAGGATAAGTAATCTACCGTAAACCAAAGACCACTAAAACCCAGTAGGACGACTAAGCCCAATAAAATGTCTTGCGGTAAGCGTAAATTCTCTTGGTGAAATGACCCTTTGCCTGTAGGTCGTAAATAGGGATAAAAGGCGATCGCCCACACTTGTCCCCATCTCGCCCATCCTGCCGTGGAAAGCAAGACTAGCCATAGGGGGAGAGACATCTCGGTGAGAGTAACGGTTTTGAGCAAGAGAATAATCATGCCTGCGATCGCCCCAAAAGCCCCCGTAGCACTATCTTTCATCACCTCTAAACGTCTTTCAGGATTCGTGACCCCTAAGCCATCGGCGGTATCCATTGCTCCATCAAGATGTAAGCCTCCTGTTAGGACGACCCAAGCTGCTATCGTCAGAGCATTACGGGTCAGGGTAGGTATTTCAATTAATTCTAGTAAACTGGCGAATAAAGCTAGTAACGAACCAATCAATAATCCCACCACAGGACACCACCGAGCAATTCTCGCCCAATTATTAGTCCATCGGCTGGGTAATGGTATGACCGTATAAAATATTACTCCGCTCGTAAATGACGTAATTAAATCTGTGATCGAAGACCAAAGGTGATTAATAAGAGTTCTGAACCAGGAAAAATATTTGCTTAAAATTTGGTTAAATATATGGTGAAAGTTGGGCTAATATTGTTTGATAAGCTACTTTATTTTTACAGCATATTTCTCACCCCACAATATTTAGCTAGGTAATTTGAGACTTCAAATATACTTCTTATGAGCAAACATCACGGCATGGAATCGCTACCCGCCCCCTGTATTGTAGATGAAGGCATTGTAATCAACCCAGATGATATGAGACGCTTATTAGCTGATTTATGTCATGTTCAATATGTTCATAAAATTGGTGAACAAGAAACCAGCCAAGGAGAAGGGTATATTCAAGAAATATTCAGTGATTGCCATCAATCCACTTTGATTGCTAATCAAAAGATCTATATCAATATTCAGAGTTTTGACTATCTTCATCTCCGTAAATCTACAGAAGGAGAAGCCTGTTTCGATCTGATTCAAGACAATCGCCAGCTAAGTCTAATTCCTATCCCCCGTATTGCTCAACCTCAAGCGATCGCCAAAAATATTGATGCCGAGACAATCGAAGCAATGGTCACGGAAGTTTTGACAGCCCGTTTGGATGTTCAGCTTGATGATGATGACTTTTAGGGTTTAGGGTAGCTATAAGGGTAGCTATAAGCCCTTCGGGTTCGGCATTCGCGACGCGGAGCTAGTCCTTTAGGGCTTTTTGTTGGAAACCAACAAAAAGCGAATGCCTCACTGTAAGCTGTAAGCTGTAAGCTAAGAAAAAGAGCGATCGTGGGATTTTCATTTACATGTCAGGCTAACTGTAGCCACACACAAGCGCGGGCTGGGGTGTTTCATACTCCTCATGGAATTGTCGAGACACCAAGATTTATGCCCGTTGGCACTCTGGCTACGGTTAAAGGTGTAATCCCTCAACAGCTTGAGGCTGCAAATTCCCAGATGATTTTGGCAAATACCTACCATCTGCATCTTCAACCAGGGGAAGATATCATCAAAGAGGCAGGGGGGCTACACCGTTTTATGGCGTGGGATAAGCCTATCCTTACTGATTCAGGTGGGTTTCAGGTTTTTAGCCTGAGCGAAATGCGTAAAGTGACGGAGGAAGGAGTTATCTTCAAGTCTCCCCGTGACGGTAGCATGATCAACATCACTCCAGAGCGCTCGATTCAGATTCAGCATGCTTTAGGGGCAGATGTAATTATGGCATTTGATGAGTGTCCCCCCGCAGATGCCACCAAGGAGCAGGTGCAGGCTGCCACGGATCGCAGTTATCGTTGGTTACAAAGATGCATTACCGAACACCAACATCAGGAAGATCAAGCTTTATTTGGCATTGTCCAGGGGGGAATACATCTAGATCTGAGACAGAAAGCAGTGGAACAACTAGCAGAACTAGATCTACCAGGCTATGCCATCGGTGGGGTGAGCGTGGGAGAAGATCCTAAATTAATTAACGCGACAGTACGCCATACTGCGCCTTTGTTACCCGCTAATAAACCCCGCTATCTCATGGGAGTGGGGACTTATCGAGAAATGGCACAAGCGATCGCATCGGGGATCGATTTATTTGACTGTGTAATTCCTACTCGTTTAGGTCGTCATGGAGCAGCCTTGATCCGAGGTCAACGGACTAATATTAAAAATGCTCCCTATAAACGGGACTATCGACCCCTGGACGAAACCTGTACTTGTTATGCTTGTCAGAATTTTAGTCGGGCTTATCTGAATCATATGCTGCGATCGCAAGAAATGGTCGGTCAGATCATGATTTCCCTCCACAACATTACAGAATTAATCCGCTTTACCCAGGAAATCCGCGAGGCAATTTTCAAGGGAACTTTCGCCACCGATTTCGCTCACTGGCTCAATGATTAAACTGAGTAAGATAGACACTTGTGCAGATTTGATAATTAAAATTACTCAGATAAGGTATTAATTTCTTCAATAATCTTTTGTATTACAACTTTCAACGCTTTGAGATCACCTTCTGGCTGAAGAATTGCCCAGACAACACTAAGATCTATACGCCAATAGCGATGTGCTAAAAGATTGCGAAAATCGACTATATCTCGCCAAGGAATTTCTGGATATTGTACCCTCATCTCTTCTGGTAGTTGATTTACCGCTTCACCAATAGTTTGCAACCTAAAGAGTGTTGCATCTTGTAAGGTGGGACTACTCAAAAACTCATCTTTACCAGTAACAGTATAGGATTCTATCCTTTCAATTGCGTCCAAAATATCCTCTAAAAAGAGCAGAGGGTTTCTTTTTTTCTTCATATGCTCGTCTCTCTATAACAATTCCAAGGAAATAGCATTCTGTAATACTTCATCTCGCATTCGGGGATGAAGTACCGTACTTTGAGCAACATCTACCTCACATCCAAGTAACTCAGAGAGGGAGCGAGTTAGACGAATCAAGTCAAAAAGAGTCTGTTCTGGGGCAACATCAATCAGAAAGTCAACATCACTACTTTGTGTTGCCTCTCCTCTGACGACTGAGCCAAAGACTCTAATATTGGGAGCATGATAGCGTTCTGCAATCGCCAAGATATCTTCACGGTAAGTTTTTAACTGTTCTATTTCCATGAGTCAATGTTATTTATGCTTAAGGATAGAAACCAATAACTGTTAGTATCACCCATAAGCTATTCCCCGAACCTCAAACTAAGATAAATGCTCCACGATCTTTTGTAATAGCTCATCAGCATCTACGGTTTTACGTAAAAAGTCCGAAGAGCCGACCATTTTGGCTCTCAGGCGATCGATAATGCCTGAATTACTAGTTAGAAAAATAATTGGTATTGCTGCAAATTCTGGATATCGGCGAAGTTCGGCACATAAATCGTAGCCGTTGATTCTGGGCATCACAATATCTAAGAAAATTAAATCTGGTTGGCGACTCTTCAAAATCCGAACGGCATCTAGGGGATCATTAATTGCCAGAAAACGATAGCCTGCCATGCCGATAATTTGCTCCATCATATGGGAAATCATCAAGCTGTCGTCAACACAAGCAATCAAAGGACGATCTTTAGTTTGATAATTACTCTGGTGAGGAGTGATCACCTCTAGTAAATCGGGAATATCAACTAAACCGAAAATTCCTGATTGAATATAAGGTAAAAGAGAGCAGACAACTTGTAATGGAGAAGTTCTTAACTGAACCGATAGATCTCTGAGGGTTCGATTGCCATTGAGTAGCTTACAGAGGCTTTGGTAAGCAGAAATTGAGGTTTTTTCCTGAAGCTGTTTGGGTTGTAAGATCACAGGAGCCATGTTGGGCAGCCGATCCGCTACTTGGGCTTCCAACCAACAAGACCAAACTTGATCTGTCTCAGTAATGGCAGTCTGGGGTTCAATTAATTCTATAGTCGGCGCTAAGATTCGATCTTGGT
>JBEANW010000159.1:0-4417 GCA_041165225.1 Cyanobacteriota bacterium
TTACTGTCGCTTTTAGCGTAATAGCCTGGTTTTCAATCAAGTTAGTGTTTGGGCTAAGAGTGCCAGTGAAAGATGAACTAGTGGGTCTAGATGTTAGCGAACATGGTATGGAAGCTTATACAGGCTTTGTCTATGAATCGGAAACTCACGGTAGTACTAACCCAAGTGATGCTTAGAGGTTGTCTGAGAATTCTAAATCATTACTTTAAAGCCCCCTAAATCCCCCAATTATGGGGGACTTCCAGACCTAATTACTCCCAAGTTTTGGGGGTGTTTTTTTTGCTCACCTAGAAACAAGACAAAAGGCTTAAAGCTTAAAGCTTAGAGCTTAGAGCTTCTAATAAAATCAATTATGTGATTTAAGTCACCTTTTTGGGAACTATAGCTCTATCTATATTTAACTCTATATTCACTTGATAGTGGTTCTTGCATTATGAAAGTCAAGAAGAACTGATAATGTCTGCAAAAAAATACAATTCCCATCAGCTTATTTCTATCCTTGATTCTTTATTTAAAAAGAACAGTAGTGGATTTTTGAGCTTAACAACCCAAGTTGCTGCTTGGCAAAAGCAGCGTTCCAGCATTCTAATTTTACGCAATGGTGCTTTGGTTTACGGTGGGACTCAAGTTCCCCAGGCTTCAGAGCTGTGTCAGAAAATCGGTGAAGTCCTAAAACCTGACCTGATTAAAGCTGCCCTAACGGTAGCGATGCAAAGAGCTACCAAGCATAATTCAGCAATTGAGCTGCTGGATATGTTGATTAGAATGAGAGCTTTTACCTGGCAAGAAGTAGAGGCTCTAATAAATACAGAGGTTTTACTGATCATCGAAAAATTTCTTGCTCACCCTGGAGAAGCGCAATGGAATGTCAATCTTGATTTAGAACTGAGCTATGGCGCAGATCAACACGGCTTGAACTGGAGCGATATGCGACAGGAATTAAAACATCGCCAGAAAATATGGGAGAGCTATGCGCCCCAAATACCTAGCATGGATGCCATTCCCGTGGTCAATCCTCAACAACTAAGATTGAACAATAATCCCCAGGTGAAAGATCATTTTCGACAATCAGTTGATGGTAAAGCCACCTTGCTCGATATTGCCGAAAAAATGGGCAAAGACCCCCTCAAGGTAGGCAAAAACTATCTTACCTGGGTCAATAATGGCTGGGTAAGCTTTGTCGAAAGCCCTCTTGAAAATTCTCCTGAAGATCCTCTAAAACCCTATTTAATCAAATCATCAGGCGCAGCAGCGATCGCCAATGAACCAACCAACGTACCAACAGTTACTTCAACTGCCGTTAACGTACCAACGGCGATCGCCAATATCGACCCCAATTTACCCATCGTCTTATCCGTAGACGACAGCGCCATTATTCAAGTCTCGATTAAACGAGCTTTACAAGGTGAATATAACGTTTTGCTGGCAGATCAAGCAGCGGACGCTTTGGAAATTCTAGGGGAAGTTCAGGTGGAGCTAATGCTGTTGGATTTAACCATGCCTGACATTGATGGTCTGGAGTTCTGTAAAACCGTCCGAGGGATGCCCAAATTTAGAGATTTACCCATTGTGATGGTGACAGCGCGGGATGGCTTAGTCAACAAGATGAAGGGACATATTGCTGGGACTAGTAGATATCTGACCAAACCATTTCAGCCAGAAGAACTCAGAGAAGTTGTCCGTCAGTACATTAAATAGCTAAGAAGTTTCGGAGAGATAAACTATGGGCATTAAACCATACTTAATTTTTAGCCTTCATGATGCACGTTATGCGATCGCCGCTGAATCAGTGGTCGAAATCTTTTTATTACCTGAATTAATTCCCGTTGCAGAAGCACCTCCAGATATTGTGGGCTTGTTGAATCTGCATTCAACCTATGTGCCAGTAATGCACCTCGATTTACGCTTTGGGCATAAATTTGACCGTTGCCATATTACCGATAGTGTAATTGTCGTCGAGTCCCAGGGTTTACAGGTGGGATTGATTGTTCATCGAGTCGAAACCGTCAGCGAGATCGATGATCGCTATATCCAGGAAGATTTGTCCTATGGCAGACCAAATATCCATCAGGCTTTTGTTCAAAGCGTAATTAGTCTGGATGATGAAATGATTACCCTTCTCAATATAGACAATCTGGTGCGTCATCCTGAAGCTTTAGCAGATCTACTGAATACTGAAGAGCAACCCGAAGAACTCAAGCCTGGTAACTTTTACGCACAGTATTTTACCGACGCTAATTCCAAAACCAAGGAAATCCTCCGTCAACGAGCGCTTAACCTCAAAGAAGTTAATGACTCTACGGCAGTTATTCAATTAGTCTCTTTGGCAGTGGTCAGAATTCGCGATCGCTATTTCGCTTTCGATTTAGCTGTAGTGAGGGAATTTACCCACATTGGCAGAATTACCACTATTCCCTGTTGTCCCGAACATATTATCGGCAATATTAATTTGCGAGGCGAGATTCTAACTCTGGTGGATATTTGTCAGCCCCTAAACCTAGCCAAAATCCAACGTAATCAATCTCAGAAGGCAGTAGTCATTGAAGTCGAGGAACTGACGAGGCGTACAAGCCCCTTGACTGTGGGGGTTGTGGTGGACGAAGTAATTGACGTGGTTGATTTTCATCCCGAAGAACTCAAGCCTGTTCCCGTGGCGATGAATGGTGAAACGGCTTCTTATCTCAAAGGAGTAGCGGACTATCGCAACCAAACCCTTAACATAATTGACTTATCCAAGCTTTTGACGGAGGGAGCAATGACCGTTGAGCTAACCACCTAATAATCACCTAGATAGTATCAGCAGATTTTGGAAATTTTTTGACTAACCAACCATTAACAATTACAGGTAATTAATAGATATGAAAATTGGAACTCAGTTAACCGCAGGGGCATTTGGCATTGGAGCAATCGTACTAATCAATTTGGGGATTATTTTCCTCAAGTCTTCTGAAGAACAAATAAAGGTGATTAACTTATCTGGTATGGTTCGAGGGGGAACTCAAAGGTCGATTAAGCTGGAACTATCCAACAGTGCTAATGATAAGTTGATTGCCGAAATGGATCAGCTAATTGAAAACTTGATCAACGGTAATGATGAATTAGAAATCTCTCCTGCTTTCGATCCTCTTTATTTAACTAGTTTGGAAACAGCCAAAGCCCAGTGGACAAAATCCAAGGTGTTAATCCAGCAAGTTAGAACCAAGCCAACGGAGGCGAATCGTATTGCCTTGCTGAAAGAAAGCGAAGCTCTATTCAAACTGACCAACGAGGCGGTAAATGCGGCTCAAGAATATGCAGCAGAAGGAGCCAGACAATTAAAAACAATTCAGTTGTTTATTGCCCTGCTCAATTTCATTATCGTCACAGCGATTATTGCTGGTTCTCGTCAAATCACTAATACTCTGGATCAATTTACCAATAACATTGCCAAATCTTCCGAGGAGATTGCTGCTAAGGTGGCAAACCAAGAGCTAGTAGCCAAGGAACAGGCAGCTTCCGTTAGCCAAACCACCTCCACGGTGGATTCCTTGGGGGAAGCTTCTCGTCGCTCCGCAGCCCAAGCAGAAGAATCGGCAAAAAGTGCCAGTACCGCCCTTTCTCTGGCGGAATCTGGAGCCGACACAGTTGAACAAACCAGGGTAGGTATGGAAAGTCTCAAAGATCGAGTCAGAGAAATTGCTGAGCAAATTATCAACCTCAGTGAACAAACCGAACAAATTGCGGGGGTATCAGAACTAGTAGGGGATTTGGCAAACCAAACCAACATGTTGGCGCTGAACGCAGCGGTTGAGGCAGCTCGTGCTGGGGAATACGGCAAAGGTTTTGGGGTAGTTGCGGGGGAAATTCGGAAACTAGCGGATCAAAGTCGTAAGTCTGCCGATAAAATCAACAACCTGGTTACAGATGTTCAGGCAGCAATGAACAGCGCCGTAATGGTTACTGATGAAGGGAAGAAAACTGCGGAATCTAGTATTGAATTAGCCTTGGATACTGCTGAATCCTTTATCGGGGTGAAAAATGCCGTAACCAATGTATTCTCTAATACTTTCGAAATCTCCCAGGCAGCCAAACTCCAAGCAGTAAGTATTCAAGAAATTCTGGCAGCGATTAATGCCCTCAACTTAGGAGCAATGGACACCGCAGAAGATATGCAAGATGTCAGGGCTTCTACCGTAGAACTGAGAAAATCTACCGAAGAACTAAAAGCGATCGTTTAATTAGAGTTTTGCAAAACTATGATGATTGATGATGAAGAGCTAAGACTGCTTTATAAAACTTCCAGCAGTGAACACATCGCCAAGTTGGAATCTGATCTGATGCTGTTGGAGAAAAATCCCCAAGATTCCGCAGCCTTAGAAGAGTTCTTGCGAGAAGCTCACACCCTCAAGGGTGATTCGCGAATGTTGGGACTAGATGA
>JBEANW010000160.1:0-3286 GCA_041165225.1 Cyanobacteriota bacterium
TGAGTTTTGGTCAAGAATGGCTCCAGCGTAATCGTCGCCAGGTAATTTCCGCTAGTTCACAGTTTAATCTGGGGGTTGATGCCTTTAATGCCACCATTTTGCCCGATGAACCTGATAGTCAGTTTTTTAGCTGGCGAGGACAGTTTGCTTATTTGCGATCGCTTGGTAAAACTCAACAGCAATTTGGTTCGACACTGCTACTTCGTTCTGAACTACAGCTTGCTAGCGATTCTTTGGTATCCACAGAACAATTTAGTTTGGGGGGGGCAACTACGGTTCGAGGTTATCGTCAGGATGCTTTACTGACGGATAATGGATTCTTCGCGACGGCGGAATTCCGCCTGCCCATAGCTCGTTTTGAACCAATTAATACCACCTTGCAGTTTGCTCCCTTTGTTGATTTTGGCACGGGCTGGAATCATGATGGAGAGGAGGCAGAATTTACTACTTTAATCGGTACTGGATTCGGTTTACTATTACAAACACCAGAAAGTTTTTCGGCGCGAGTGGACTGGGGTATTCCCCTCCTTAAACACGATGACCACGGTAGTTCTTTGCAGGAAAATGGAGTTTATCTCCAACTTCAGTACGATCTTTTTTAGGGTGAGTGTGATGAGTCGCAACATGGAATGGTTTGGGCTGGGAAAAGGGAAAGGGGAGAGGGGCTACTTCAGTAAAAAAACTAATTTAATTAATGCTTCATGGTCAGAGATAACTTTGCGCTGTTCCGTCGACTACTCACGATCATGCTCTCTGCTTGGTTGACGGTAGCTGTTCATTTACCAGCCCAGTCCCAACCTGATGGCTTAGGATTATCTTTGCAGGCACAACAGCTCTATCAAACAGGTCAACTAGCAGCAGCGGCGATCGCTTGGCAAGGAGCAGCAACAGCATTTGAGGCTCAAGGGGATGTGGTGGGCAGGACTAAAAGCTTAGTCAATCAAGCTCAAGTATTACAGGATTTAGGGCTATATCCTCGCGCTTGTAATAGTTTACTCCAGGCTTTTAATCTAGAAGATCCTCAATGTGAGACTCCGCAAATAGAACATTTGATCGAGACTCTAGAACAGCAAAGCAAAATTACGATCTACCAAGGTATTGGTTTACGTAGCTTAGGCGGTATTCTACAACAGAAAGGAATGCTACCCCAGGCGCAAAAACTAATCCAGCTGAGTGCAGTAGCAACTCGCAATTCGACCGAGTCAGGGGCAACTCTCTTGACGATGGGGAACATTCAGCGGGCATTAGGGAACCAAAAGCGCGATCGCTGGAGCTACGATCAGATTACCGAAATTATTGATCGACAAACATCGAAGAATGCCTTAGAACCTTACCTAGCTGCCTTTAAAACCTACGAACAGATCGTCCTAGAGCCACAAACCAAATTGCTTACCCAGGTTCAGGCACAGCTAAATCATTTATCCCTGCTGATTGAACTAGAAGCTTGGTGGCAACAGCAAATACAAAGACGTACTCAATCATGGCAACGTCTTGAGCAAAGTGAATCAATTGAGTCGGCGGATAATTTCTCGGCTTTATTAAATGCTGAATTGAAAGGTCTTAAAACCAAATTAATCGAAAATATTGGTATTAGTCTGCCAGCTCTGCCTGCCACTCATTCAGGAATTTATGCTCAGATTAATTATGCTCAAAGCCTAACTAGTCTCCAGCAAATTACCTCCGCCGAGTCAATTCTCCAAACAGCACTCCACCAGGCACAGGCAACTAAAGATCTACGGGGGGAGAGCTATGCTTTAGGCTATTTGGGACAGAACTATGGTCGCCAAGGGAAATTAAATCAGGCGATCGCTTTGACCAATCAGGCTTTAGCTCTAGCAGAAGCAGAAAATAATCATAGTGACGCGCGGGAGATCGCTTACCTGTGGCAATCCCAATTAGGAACGCTGTTAGAACAATCAGATCGGCGTGATGAAGCGATCGCTGCCTACACCCTAGCCTTTAATACTCTCCAGTCTTTGCGAGTCGATTTAAACACCAATAACCAAGTAGTTCAATTTGATTTTCGTCAGGAGGTTAAACCCGTATACCTGCGTTTAGCAAATTTACTCTTGTCCCATCAGCATCTTGCTACCTCAAAATCCTTAACCTCCATTGATCTGCCTGATGTCACCTCGGGAGACAACCTAGAATTAGCCCGCCAAGTAATCGAATCCCTCCAACTTGCGGAATTAGATAACTTTTTTCAAGATCCCTGTTCTTCCACTGCCGAACTTGCCGTCACCATTGACGACTTAGATCCCCAAGGGGCAGTTATTTATCCCATTGTCTTAAGCGATCGCCTCGAAGTAATTCTTTCCTTGCCAGGTAAGCCGTTAAAACTATTTACCACTAGTGTTTCGGCGATCAAGGTTAACCGCACTCTCGACGCTTTATACGACAGTCTCTATAACCAGAGTATTGATAATTCGGCAGTCAATATCTTTAGTACCACCCCTGTAAACCCCAGAGAAGTCATCGCCAATACTCAAGCTTTATTACCCAATCTCCGAGAAATATATCGCTGGTTGATTGAACCCTTAGAAAATGAACTAACCTCGAATCAAATTAAAACCCTAGTCTTTGTTCTCAGTGGCAAGTTGCAAAATGTGCCGATGGCAGCACTTTATGACGGTAAACAATATCTCTTAGAAAAGCACAGTGTCGCCTTAGCCCCCAGTTTGCAGTTAATCAAAACCAAAGCCAAACCCAGAAGCAAGCTCAAAGTATTAGCTGCGGGATTAAGTAAACAAGTAGAAGTTCAAGGAGAAATCTTTCCTGCCTTAAACAATGTCCCCAAAGAACTAAAACAAATTCAAGCAATTTTTCCGCGATCGCAACTACTGCTAGATCAAGAATTTACCGTTGAACATCTGAAGCAACAACTTCAGCAGGGATTTCCCATAGTTCATTTTGCTACCCACGGCGTATTTAGCTCCGATCCGCAGCAAACTTTTATTGTGACTGGCGATCGCAATCTCATTAACCTAGATGCTCTTAGTGATTTATTAAACTCCAGCAACACCAGACCAGAGTTAATTGTCCTTAGCGCCTGTGATACCGCCATCGGTGATGAACGAGCTATTTTAGGATTAGCAGGGGTAGCAGTACGCTCTGGTAGCAGTACAGTAGCGTCTTTATGGTCAGTGGAAGATGATTCCAGCAGCAAATTGATGAGCCAGTTCTATCGTGGGTTAGAAGATCCTGCAACCAAGAAGGTTACTGCCCTACAACAAGCGCAACTATCTTTGGTACAATCTTTACGCGCCGAGCCACCCCTGCCAGAACT
>JBEANW010000161.1:0-2528 GCA_041165225.1 Cyanobacteriota bacterium
AACAGTCCTATAACGATTATGGTTTAATCAATACCTACGACACCTTGGGCAAAATATATTTAGATTCAGGACAAAAGCAGCCAGCAAAACATTACTTTCAACAAGCTTTAGACTTAGCACAAACTTTAAATTATAAAGTTGAGTATTTTAAGCAGCAGATTGTCCGACTATAGATTTTGTTCTATGCTTTATAATAACAACACGCTTGATTAGAGAATATTTCTTAACCATTTTCTAGTTAGTTCTTGAAGTACATCTAGATGTTTTTTAGATATTTTGTTATTAAAAAAAGCTTTAAATCGGATAATCAAAAATATTTCTCAAATACCTTTTTTTAGTAACCTGGCGGAAGTTGCTTATCATGAGAGGCTAAAGCAATACCAACCTATTATTGATAAATCTTTTAATGTAGATTTAAACCTGGTAGATGATATTAATCAATATGGTGTTTCTATCACTTCCTTGTCTGAATTACAAATACCTCATACGGATAAAATGTTAAGCTGCTTAACTAAAGTTTTGCCTGAATTAATTGCTGCTGCCCCCAATAGTAAAAAGCAGTTTTATATCTGTACTTCTAGAAAAAACTTATCAGAATTTGATGACATATATTTGTGGGGATTAGAATCAAAATTACTAGACTTAGTAGAGAAATGCTTATGCTTGCCAGCAGCTTATCATGGAATTTATTTACGCAAAGATTTGGTTAATAATGTAGTTAGAAAGTCTAGACTATGGCATCTGGATAAAGAAGATCGGCGATCGCTCAAAGTTATTATCTACTTGAATGATGTAGACCGAGATAACGGAGCTTTTCAATATATTCCCAAACATCAAAGTAAGTATGCCTGTCAACAGCTTAAATATAACCATGAATATTTGCATGAGGACAAAATAGGCAAGGTAATTTCTCCCTCAGAATGGATCTCGTGTGAGGGAAAAGCGGGAACAGTTTTGCTGGTAGATACTGCGAATGTATTTCATCGAGGTCAAATCCCTAAGACATCAGACAGACTAGCATTGTTCTTTGACTACACTTCTAGCCATCCATTGCGCCCCTATTATTGTAAATCTTCTTTTCCAGTTGCCGAATTGCTAAAGCTATCTCATCGTTTGACACTGCGCCAAAAATCTTGTGTTTTTTGGAATCCTCAACTTAAACAGCAGTTAGATACATTTCAAGCAAATTTCAAGTAAAATTAGTTGAATTATAATTTTGCCTGACCACGATTCAGCAACTTTAATAAATTCAAACTAATCAGCAGCCAGCAATAGCCGAAAACATAACCACCCAAAACATCCGTTGTCCAATGAGCTTTGACATATAGACTACTAAAGCCAATTAACAAGACTAAGCAAGTGGCAACCCCGTAAACATATTTAGCCAGGTGGGGATATTTAGTCGCAATAATCAAAGACATATAGAAATAGAAAACTAGATTCCCCGCTGCATGACCACTAGGAAAGCTGTCTGGACTCAAATCGCTGACTAATCTGGGCTTTGGTGGGCGATCGCGATCGAAGAAAGGCTTCAGTACCTTGTCTACTAAGATTAAAATACCTGCCGTGGCAAATATCAATCCCTTGACTTCCGACCAATAGCGCTGGCGGATCAAAGTAATTAAAGCAATTAGCACAATTACTCCAGTAACATAGGTGTTGCTTGTCCGATAAACATTGGTAAAAATAAAGTCCAGTAAGGAATTACGCTGATTTCCCAAGAACTCTAGAATATTTAAGTCAAGGGCATAATAGTTTTTATGGAATATTTGATAACAAAGCTGTAGAAACGGGAGTGACAACAGCAAAAGTAAGTAGAGGTTATTTCGGCTTATTTTTTGATATTTTGGCATTGACTAAAGGAGATCCCGTTGGCTTGTAGCCTATAGCTTATAGCTAAAACTTAGTTAGTCAACAAAGCAACGAAGTTGATTCGATTGAAAACTGCTGAAAGATTCGATAGACACTACCAAATTCATTTATTATAAGAAACTAACCTCACAAGAACTTATTCATTTTTCAACTATGACCAAGCAAACTATTTCTGTCTTAGTAGAAGACGAAGCAGGAGTTTTAACCCGTATTGCGGGACTATTTGCTCGCCGTGGTTTTAATATTGAAAGTTTGGCGGTGGGCCCTGCCGAACAGTCGGGGGTTTCACGGATTACGATGGTTGTCCCTGGAGATGAGAAGATTGTGGAGCAGCTAATTAAACAGCTATACAAATTGATTAGCGTCCTTAAAGTGCAGGACATTAGTCAACAGCCTTGTGTTGAAAGGGAATTGATGCTCATCAAGATCAATGCTACTGCCTCCACCCGCGCCGAAGTAATTCAAGTGGCACAAATCTTCCGCGCTCGCGTAGTCGATCTGGCTGAAGATGCTCTAACTCTCGAAGTGGTGGGCGATCCTGGTAAAATTGTGGCGATTATTCAGATGCTAACTAAATTTGGCATTCGTGAAATTGCTCGAACAGGAAAAATTGCTCTGATTAGAGAGTCGAAAGTAAACACAGAATATCTCAAGTC
>JBEANW010000162.1:0-15548 GCA_041165225.1 Cyanobacteriota bacterium
TAGATATTACGCTGTATTCGGGACTGGCAAATTTACCACACTTTAATCCAGATTTAGATTGTGAACCTTTCCCCCATGAGGTGATTTCTCTGCGACAACAAATCCAGTCCAGTGATGGAATGATCATCCCTATTCCTGAGTATGCTCATGGTGTCCCTGGCTCATTCAAAAATGCTCTTGATTGGTTGGTAAGCAGTATCGAATTTCCTGGTAAACCAGTGGCTTTGATTAATACTAACCCCAGAGCAACTATTGCTTTGAATTCTCTGAGGGAAATCTTAGTTACCATGTCAGCTCAAATTATTGAACCAGCTAACTTAACCCTCAATCTTGCGGGAAGGAGTTTGGATGCAGCAGGAATTATCGCCGATGACGAATTATCAGCATCTTTGAGCAGGGCGATCGCTCTTTTTGCCGCAGCCATAGTTGAGATCAATCATCACAAAAATACCTAAAGGCATTGCCTCTAGGTATTAGAAAAACGATGGTTTTCTTAGCCAATCAAGTTTAATTTATAGTTCTCCTTTATCAATACGGAATCTTTCTACAGAAGAAAGCAAGCCACGAGCAATACCTACAAGACTTTGTAGCGCACCACCAACCCTCTGGGACTCATGAGAGGTAGCTTGGGCGGTCAACTCTACCGACTGCATTACCTGTGCCACCGCCCGCGAGTTTTCTCTTTGCTCCACCGTATCGGCAGTGATGGAACGGACTAGGGTATCAATCCGATTCGATACCTGAATAATATCTTCTAGGGCAGTTTTCGCTTGTTCTGCTCTTTCGGTTACGTCAATTACCTCCTGAATACCTTCTTCCATCGCGGTCATTACCGACCCTGTTTCACTTTGAATTTGCAGTACGATTTGTTCAATTTCTTTCAAAGATTTTCCAGATCTATCCGCCAGTTGCCTAACTTCATCCGCAACCACCGCAAAACCACGACCTGCTTCCCCTGCCTTGGCTGCCTGAATTGAGGCATTGAGGGCTAGCTGGTTAGTTCTTTCGGCAATTTGGGAGATTAACAGCACAATTTTGGAGATTTCCTGGGATGCTTCCGCTAGTCGTTTTACTTTACGAGCAGTTTCTGATACCGTTTCCCTAATTTGGAAAATCCCTGATACAGTACGTTCTACCGCTTTACCACCTTTGAGGGCAGTTACCGATGACGAGCGGGCAACTTCCTCTGCTTCACGGGCATTTTCCGCTACCCTTTCAATGGATTCAGTCATCATTTGGACTGAATTCAAGGTGACTGCCAATTCTTCTGCCATCCGCAACGCTTCACTAGATTGGTTACGGGCAAACAATTCACTATCAGTAGAACTTTGGTTTACCTGTTCGGCGGCTTCTTTTACCTGACGGACAATTTCCCGCAGACTTTGGATAGTTAAATTAAAGGCATCCGCAACGGCTCCAAGAACGTCGGCGGTAACGGTAGCTTGTACAGTTAAATCTCCTCTAGCTGCGCCTTCTACGTCATCCAGGAGTCGAATTACCTGCCGTTGTAAATCTTCTTTTGCCTGCTCGGTTTCTTCTGCTCTTCTTTGGGCTTCTTGGGTAGTAGTTAAGACCACTCGCGTCATGCGGTTGAAGCCCGATGCCAACTGTCCAAATTCATCTTGGGAATAGACCGTAGCCTTAGCATTAAGGTTCCCCTGATAAACATCATCAAACTGATTTTGTAAATCTTGGCTGGTTTTAGTAATGTGTTTGGTCGTAATGTTGCCGATCGCGGCGGCTGTTCCCGCACTGGATAATCCAGCGACCAGAGATAGCAAGATACTGCCAGGAATACCTTCTTTGATAGTTTTATCGGTTCTACTGGCTACCACACCAGAGCCAATTAAACCGATGGTTAAAACGGCGATCGCTGAAACTAATCCAGTAACACCAGCGGTAGTAAGTTGCTTTTGCCGAATTGGAGCATTTATAAAACTAGCTAAAGCTCCCTGTTGGACTTCAATTTCCAGGTCTTCCTTCGGTTTGACGTAGGATGCCGTCGCTCTAGGAATAGCCTCACTAATGGCAATTTCATCAGGCTCTAGAAATTCTGATTCAGCGACCAAATTACTAGCAAGGTTCGTACTTTGGCTACCACTGCTGCTGCCACCACTAGGGTCTTCTACTACGTTAAATAGACCAGTATCAGGCAGTCCTTGTTCTAATTCTTCCAGGTCGAAGAAACTACTATCAATTTCATCAAATTCCAGCTCGTCTTGGTAATCCACACCATCTTGTTCAGGAATGTCTTCCATCCCGTAATCTGCATCATTACCCATGGAAAAGGGTTCAGTTAAAACGGTATCAATTTCTAGTTCCGAGCTGTCATCATAGTCATTGTCATCGTTGTAATTATTTTGGTTGGGGGCAAAATCTTCCTCCGTATAGTCAGGAAGATCCTGGTTATCTTCATCGTCATCTACCATAAAAGTAGAGCTAGTATGAACGTTAGGCTGTTCTATTTTAGGGAAGGGAACTTTTATTGGAGGGCTACTGAGTCCAGATACCAGATCTGATTCATCTGCTGCAAAAGGATCTAGATCTTCTAGCATATCTTGATCTTGCTCCAAGGATGCTAATTCTGACCCTTCTGAATCTAGTTGCTCAAAGGGATTATGATCAACATCTTCAGCCCTGGACATAAAGCCCTGGTTAATATCTGAATCCACCGCAGCATCTTCTAAATCAACCTCTAAGTCAACCTCATAATTTTGGTGATCAGCAAAATTATCCCCTTCAAAACCTTCTTCATAGGCTTGTTCGTCAGGAAAGTCCATGTCGCTCAAATCACTTTCATAGCCTAAATTGTCACTATCGAAAGATTCATCAGACTCCAATAACTGTTCCTGAAGCTGTTCTATTTGTTCAATACCGCTACGGGCAAAGTCCAGTAGATCGCTGGCATTGCTTAAACTCAGAACATCTTCATACTGTTGTTTTGCCACATCGTAGTTTTGAAAGCCATAGCAATAGATATGACCCCGCAGCAACAAGACATTTGGATCATTGGGAAATTCATCGGCTAAATGATCGATTATTTCTGCTGCTTGAGCGAAATTACTTTCTAAATAAGCTTTTTCTGCTTGTCCGTATTCCTGAGAATAATTAGTTCCTGATGCCATGATGCTTTTTGCCAATTAAATCTAAATTTTTATTGCTTGTACTGATGAGTTCTTATCTTTAAGCTTCTGACCTGGTTGATTGTCAGTTTATATCAGTAAAAAAGAAAAGCAACTTGATGCTGTTTTCCCAAATAATGCTCAATAAGTATAAGTTTTAACTTGAACAGAGATTAATTATCCTGATAGTTTCAGGCTGCCCATCGTGCTGAGCGTAAAATTTTGACTGGATCTAATAAGTTAACTAAGATTTTGCCTTCCTCATCAGCTTGCCATTGAGCTTGGACAAAAGGAGCCATGCCCTCGGTGGGTGGCTGTTGAATTTCTAATTGTTCGACATCTAGCCAGTCCATCTCGCCAATACTATCAATTGCCAACCCAATAATTTGCTCTTGATCTTCAATCGCAATGACAGGAATCGTCGGGCGGTCTGTTTTTAAGGCAACGCTGTCCCCCAAAAGCTGACCTAAGTCAGCAACCCAAATCACGCGACCCCTTAAGTTAATAGTTCCCAATAATAAGGGAGAGGCATTAGGGATGGGCGCAATCTGATCTGGAGTTTGCTGCATCACTTCGGCGATACCTGTAGCAGGAAAAGCACAGATTTCTCCTGACGCTAAAAAAAAGCGCAGATGCAGTTCTCCCTCTGGATTCTCTAGAGGCTTGATGTCTAGAGAGAGATCAAGCCCATTCTCGGTATATAGTTCTGAATTAGTAACCATAAAATTTTGTTGTAAATACTGTAAATGTAAAATTTACAGACTGCTAGCCATAATTAATCAGAAAACCAATCTTGACCTAAGCCCGAAGCAGTTGTTTAACCGTCCCAATCAGTTCAACTGGTTGAAAAGGTTTGGCTATATAAGCATCTGCACCTTGCTTCATGCCCCAGTAGCGATCAAATTCTTCACCTTTAGAAGAACACATTACCACAGGAACATTTTGCGTTTTGGGATCTGATTTTAGGCGACGACATAGTTCGTAGCCGTTCATTCTAGGCATAACGATGTCCATTACTACTATGTCAGGACTCAATGTTTCTAGATGCTCTAAAGCTTCAACTCCATCACAAGCAACCGTTACTTTGAGACCGCTACCTTTGAGGAGATCAGAAATCATTTGTCTCTGCGCCAGACTATCTTCTACGATTAGAACTTTACTCATAACACGCTATCTACGAAAAGTCACACTTAACTATAAGTCTACTTGGCAAATCATTAAATTAATAGAAGTTAAACCTATACTTAAATTCACTTATTATTAATAAAATCACTTGATTAGTAACCTCTCCGCTTCAGAATATACTCTACTTTTCAACCAATCGCCACGTCATCACCAACATAATTTTAGGCAAGCTTCTGTTTTAGTTAAGCTACTCCAGGTTAAATCTAATTAAACCTGAGATATTTTGTTACCCAACCAGTCTAAATGTGTGTTATTTATTGGTAAAACTAGCTGTTAAAACTAGCTTATAAAAGAACTGTGAAAACTTTTTTAGGTTTTTTAGCATGACACCATCTAGAGTTTCTTTTTTGGTAAAAACAGTTTAATTAGAATTAAGTTTTTTTTGAGAATTAATTTAAATTTAATTTAGTCTGGTTGTTTTCATAAATCAGCAGTAAACTGGAAAAGCTTAATTTTTCTGAGTTCCTGCACAGAAGAAATCAAGAGGAAGGCTCATAGTGCAATATCTGGCAGAAATACAAAAACAAAGTAAAGGGTTCATGGGTGGCGTAGAAACAAAGCTTAAGCTCATAGCCTGTCAACGCAACGATCAGAGTTGGGGTGTGGTTGGCAATGAATCCATTACGGTCGGCGAGGCGAGTGATTTTGGTGATGGCGCTCTAGTTGTGGTTAATTTAGGCGCTAATCTACAAGTACAAGGGAAAATGGAGCTAGCCTCTCCCAAAATTGTTGCCATTCTGAAAAATTTCTCTCGCCTGGTCGAAAAAAATCAGGAGCAAGAGCAAGAAATTAATCAGTGGAAAGAGTCATTGGCAATTCAGAGCGAGGAGTTGAGTCGGCGACAAATTGAGATGGAAAGTCGTCTCGAACAGGTTGAGCAGATGGAAGAAGAATTCAAGCAATTTGAACAGCAAAAAGCTGAAATTGCCGAATCTCAAGCTGAAACGGAGCGTCTCAGAGCTGAATTTGTGACGAAAAGTGCCGAATTAGAGGGTGCTTGGTCACAATTACGCGGTCAGCAAAATAACTTGGATGAACAGTTAAAGCAGGCTAATATCTTAGACCCAAACCAAGCTGAAGAGCTTAAGCAGCAGTTAAATATTATTGCTGGGGTGAATGAAGCTGTTCATCAGCTACGAGATAAGCTGAAACAGGCTGAGTCAGCGACAGCAACTCAACAACAGGCAATGCAAGCTCATTGGCAGAATTTAACTCATAATTTAGCTGAGATTGGTATCAAGCAGCAAGAGCTTGAGCAGATGACTACAGAATTGACTGCCAAAAAAGCAGAGGTTAAATCTTTACAGGATGCGATCGCCGAAGCGGAAGCACAATTAGCCATCAAACAAAAATCTTTAGAGGTTAAGCAGGAACTTACGCAGTTTTTAAACCTCCAGTTAGAAAATCAAAGCAATATGCTAGAGATTTTAGGCGGCTCGGAAACAGACGCGGAAGGTGCAGCCAGAATCAACCTCGAAAAACTTGAAAATATTCCTTTGCCTAGCCTTGAGGAAATGGTAGAGAGCTTGAAAAAGGATTTAGAAAAAGTAGCTAGATTTGTCAATGACCAGGAAGAGGAACTAGGTTGGCAATGTAAGGCGGTGGAAGAACTTGAGGGCAAAATGTCTCAAGCCAATGATTTTGAGCGCTTAACTTTGGAACAAGAATTGGCTGACGAGAAAGAAGCGAAGAAAATGTTAGATAAGACTCTGGTGGGTCAGAGGCGTTCCCTGAAGGAAAGACATCAGGTTCTGTTGCAACATTCTAGAGTCTTAAAACGCCGTCAAGGAATTATTGATTTTGATTTTGAGTCAGTAATTCAGGATATTGACTTGGCTCCCATTAAACAAACTGTAGAACAGCAGCAACAACGGTTAGCACAGCAGTTACAAGATTTGGGGGCAGAAGTTGCCCAGATCGAACTAAATATTCAAGAATTTACGGCTCAGCTAAAGCAGCAAAGAACCCAGAAAAACCAGCTTGAACTGGAAATCCTGCAACTACAGGATAAATGGCAGGAGTTGAATCTCCAGCAAAGAGCAATGCAGTCACAGATAGATTTTTATCAACATCAGCTACAACCTTTGCAGGATAATCTAGATCAGATTAATCAGCAGGTTGCCGAGATGGAGAAGTTACTAGTGGATAGTGAAGCCAGTAATCCTGGGGTAGCCTTGAGCAAAATTGAGCAGATAGTTAATGAATTAACCATTGCTTGACATGACATCTTCCAATTCAAGACTTTAAGGTTGCTGAAGGGAATAGTTTGTCTGGTTGCCCCTGGTTAAAACTGTCTTGATTGGCATCCAATTGACGACGCAATTACTGTAGGAGATCGCATCCAGAGTGGAGATAAATTCGGGTGTCCAAATGTTCTTGATCGCTTTAATATTGTTATTTTGGAAGTGATGTAGCCAGCGCGATCGCGCAATCCCTGGCAGAATTCCTGAATCTAGATGAGGGGTATACCAGCCATCATGTTTCCAACCCCAAAGATTGCCCGTACTGGTCTCTAGCCAATTACCCTGGCTGTCAATGAGAATTGCCTCTTGAGCTTTGTGACTTAATGCCTGATTACGAGCTAAGTAGGCAGTTAGATAATTACCTGTTTTATATTGGGGTAAATCTCGCCGATATAAAGCATCTTGAGCCACCCAAGCAGTGATGCCAGAAGCTTGAAGTTCCTCAAGTTGATCAGGTAAGTTACGTCCTGTAATCCATTCTCTACCATCGGGAAAGATAGTCATCCGCAGTACAGGAAAAGATTTGGCGAGGATCTCGGCTCCTTGTTTGAGCTGTTGCCAATCAGGTTGCTGCCAACGAAACGTCAACAAAGATGTTTTCAGGCGATCGCAATGTTCTTGCCAACAAGTCAGAGGATGATTTAGAGACTGGTCATAGACCCGCATTGTCGTAAAAGTGGTCGCTCCGTAGCATAATCCTGGGTCATTGAGTTCCAAATGTAGTTGGGTAGCATCAATTAACTGGCGATCGTACCAAAACATTCTGCAAGGTCTATATTCTAGGTTTTTTTCATCAAGTCTATGGTGCAGAATCTGTTGGTTCAGAATCTGTTTTTGTTGTAGTAGGTAAAGGCGGAGACGAATCTTTATCTGTATCAAAAAGATCCAGTAGCTTTTTGTAGGTTAACAGACCAATAATTGTCGCCATCAGTAGGGCAAAAATTAAGGGTTTAATCCATTTTGGTTGTCTTTTCCTCGGAAATGGTTCGCCGATCTGTTCGCCGATCTGCTCGTGTGCATCCGCAATTTGTGCTTCAGCCGAGGAAATATCAGTCCAATTAGAGTCAAATGGATCACTGTCAGACCACTGAGCAGAGTCTGCCAAAACAACCTCTAAATCTGACCAGGAGACTTTAGCTTGTGAGTTGCCTGGTAAAGGATTTGTTTTACAGTGAACTAGTGCCACCGTTACGTTATCATGACCATTTTTGTCATTGGCTAAAGCAATCAAACCCTTGGCTGTGCTGGCAAGGTCTTGCTTTCCTTCTAACAGAGGTAGTATGCTTTGTCGCCATTGCTGTTCTACACGGTCTAAATCGCTTAAACCATCGGTACAGAGTAAGAAAACGCATTCGTCATCGACGATATATCGTTGTAAATTAGGGTGGAGTGCTGCCGAATCTCTCATCCCCAGAGCTTGAATTAACGCCCCAGCGGAAGGATATTGTAAAGAATCGCGGTATAAGGCATAGCCTAAGCGAACCTCCCTCGAAGCGAGATCGTCGTCAACGGTCATTTGATGGCAGCTATTACGAGTAATCCAGTAAATGCGAGAATCACCAACGTGACCTAGATATATTTCTTGAGCGCGAGATAAAGCCATGACCAAGGTTGTCCCCATGCGCTGTCTTTCCTGGCGTTGTTCGGTATCATTACGCTGATTAATTAGATCGTTAGCGCTGTTGATATATTTGACTAACTTGCTGGAGATCTTCCTAGGGCTAAGTTGGTCTAGTTTCAGGGCAGAAATTTTGCTTCGCAAATACTCGATGGTTTCCCCTGAAGCAATCTCTCCACCATCATGACCTCCCACACCATCACAAACAATAGCTAAACTATCTTCTGCAACTGTAATGTCTTGAACACGAGGGGAAAGGGGATAAGCGGCATCTTCATTATTATCCCGACTGGGGCCAGAATCGCTGAGGGCATAAGTCTGATAAGAATATTGTTGAGTTTGACAATAAAGAGAGATTGCCTGATCTAGTAATCCCAATAGCTGATTTGCTTGAGCAATATTCCCCGTTGCTAAATTGCCAGCTAGCTGTAGGACTACTTCTTGAATCTGGGGATGGGCATCATTTCCCCAGGCAGACCACAAATGGCCTAAATCTTTGAGGCTGGCGGTCTGTTTCTGATCTGGCTTTAGTTGCTGTAGCTGTAAAATTTGTCCGTTAATTTTGATTAAATTTGGCTCTAACAAAGTAGATGCTAGACCCTTAAGGGACAACGGGTGCCATAATTTGGCAATTTGCCACAGCCAGTTTAATTGTTGTAGAGGGGTTGCCCCAAGCCATAAATCTTGGACTTTAGGGATTAAATCCTGGGGATAAGTTAGTTTTCCTGTAGGGCTAGAAGGGACAGTGCCATAATCGAACAACCAGGTCTGTTGGTCGTTTAATAAACCATAGGGCTGAGGAATATGGGGATAGTAGGAAAAAAGTTGGAGATATACTACTATGTCGGCGGGAACTTCTTCTGGTGTTAAAGGGGGCTTGCTCGGTTGAGTATCTAAAAATATTTGCTCAGTTACTGCCAAATATCGATCCTGAATCAGGGTCTGCTTTTGCTCGATCGCGATCGCCCGTTCACTACTCCATAAATAACGCCTGACTACGGGAGTATTACATGTCTCGCAAATACTCGCCTCCAAGTTGTTAGCAGCTACGCAGTGAGGGTTCGAGCAATGAATTTTAGGCTCAGGATGTGACATGGATGTTATAAACTTTTGAGCATTCTCCGCATAAATCGGAGTGGGAAATTCTTTTGGCGATCAAAAAGCTACGGTTGTTTTGACTTTTGCCTGAGAGAGATTGGTCTTGATCCATCATTAAGTTTAGTCTGTAACTCTCAAGCTGATATTATAAACTCAGTAACCGATTTATTTTGTCAAACTACATAGCATTTAAGATTTCTCTATAGTAGATTAGAAATTTAATTTGTGTCAGTGTTTAGGGAAAATAGTCGGGAAATAACCCAGAAAATAGCCCCAAAAATTAAACTGCTTTAACCTTCATACAGTTTTTCCAGACTTGCTTGTAGGGCGGAGGTTAGCTTTTGGGAGCTTTGACGTAGTGATTTGCCAGAATATTCTCTGACGTTTAACGGAGAACCGATATCGACCCTGATGTCTGATCCCCAAGTGGGACAGGGTTGACTATAGCGAATCCCCACAGGTAATATTTTCACCCCTCTATCCAATGTAGCTGTTTCTGCCTGAAGAGCGATCGCCGCTACGCCTCTTTTCAGGGGATGAATTTGATAATCATTAAAAATACCCCCTTCGGGAAAAATCACCAGCATTTCCTGGTTTGACTGTAATATTTCAATACTATGGCGTACGCTATTTAGCTGAGGTCTTTCTGTGTTAACAGGGAAGCCTCCCATACGACGGATTACCCAGCCTTGAATACCCTTCACTTCATTAGCCGAAACCATAAACCGTAAATCTCGACCACTAACCAATCGACCCAGAGCATACGGCACAATAAAAGCATCCCAGCGAGAGCGATGGGTCGGGGCGATGATTACAGGATCTTGTCGGGGAATATTTTCTTGTCCAAAAATTTCGATTTTGCCGAAAAAATTTGGTATAACCAGATAGCACCCCAAAGGATAAAGTACTTTAGCCAGCCAAGGGGATACATGGGAGTTTAATTCATCAGTTCTCTGTTGGCTTAAACTAGTTGAATTGGGCGGCGGTTTTAACTGAGTCATTAATTAGAATTTGCTCCACTCTAATTTACTACCTTAATTTTTCTTTAATCAAATGTGGTTCAAATACTGGACACTTACTGAGTTGTCATTCTGTTAAATCAAGATTTAGAACTAATTTGACAAAGGATCGCGATCCTTTGCGCTAAAATTGTCGCGCAATGAGTGAATGAAATAAATATTATGGTTGAGGAAGTTGAGTGCAGCTAAATTCATCAACGGAGTGTTTACTTCGAGCAACAGATTTATCAAAAAGTTTTGGTGGCATCAAGGCGGTAAATAATGCTTGTTTAGAGGTTGAAACAGGGAGTATTACTGGTTTAATCGGGCCGAATGGAGCAGGAAAAACAACTTTATTTAATTTGCTGGCTAACTTCATTGAGGCAGATCAAGGAGAGATCTGGTTTGATCAGCAACCAATTCATCATTTACCATCCCACAAAATTGCTAATCTCGGATTTATCCGTACTTTTCAAGTAGCCAGGGTACTTTCTCGTTTATCGGTATTAGAAAATATGCTGCTAGCGACACCCCAGCAGACGGGAGAGAATTTTTTTCAGGTTTGGTTACAACCAGGTAAATTAAGAACCGAAGAACGAGTTAATAAGGCAAGAGCAATGGAGATTTTAGAATCTGTGGGCTTGGCTGCCAAGGCTCATGATTATGCAGGGGCATTGTCTGGGGGACAAAGAAAGCTCTTAGAAATGGCACGAACTTTGATGACTAATCCCAAGCTCATCTTGTTGGACGAACCAGCAGCAGGGGTCAATCCGACCTTGATTAACCAGATTTGCGAACATATTATGAACTGGAATCGGCAGGGAATCTCCTTTCTCATTATTGAACACAATATGGACATGATTATGAGTCTATGCGATCGCGTTTGGGTTTTAGCAGAAGGAACTAATTTGGCAGAAGGAACCCCCGAAGAGATTCAGCGTAATGACTTGGTGTTGGAAGCTTATTTAGGTCAGTAAATTGCCATAAATTTACTTTTAAACCTGAAGAATTGGAAAAGTTTGCGGATATTTTGCTCAATTTGCGCCATCCTGATGGAGGAAGTTCTACTAGGAATAGCCGAGGTTCTATTCGCTAAACTAAAGCAAGAGGGAACATTTCAACTTGAGTTCTAACGGGATGATGTATTTCTATTTATCAGAGTTCTCCGCAACCAATGACAATTATCTTAACTAATGACGATGGCATCGATGCTCCTGGGATTCGAGCTTTGCAACAGGCAATCTCAGACAAGACCACAACTGTGATTGTGGCTCCCCATCAGCAGTATTCTGGCTGTGGACATCAAGTAACAACTCATCAAGGGATCAAGTTAGCCAAGAGATCTCCCAATGAATACACTGTAGAGGGTACTCCTGCTGACTGTACTCGAATTGCGATCACCAAAATAGCCACCAATACTAAACTGATTTTATCGGGGATCAACGCGGGGGGAAACTTAGGAACTGACGTTTATACTTCGGGGACAGTAGCTGCGGTAAGGGAAGCAGCAATTCACGGTATTCCTGGTATTGCCATTTCTCACTGGGTCAAAAATCCCCTGGTGATTGATTGGTCGGTGGCAACTCGTTGGGCGAGTCAAGTCCTAGAGGATTTGCTCCCACGCCCTTTGCCTCCAGGCAGCTTTTGGAATGTTAACTTACCCCACCTAGAAGCAGATCAACCTGAACCGAAGCTTATTTTGTGTGAACCGAGTGTCGCGCCTTTACCTGTTGACTATAGAGTCGAAGGGGATATCTACTATTATCAGGGAGAATATGCCAAACGCGATCGCGCCCCTGGGACGGATGTAGATATTTGTTTTGGTGGTAACATTGCGGTCACTCTAATTAGACTGTAGTAGTATGCTTAACCAAAGCATCTTGGAATTTAGGTGGCAACTGACGCATGATCTTTCCTTTTTCTAGATCTACCCCCACTAGGATGATTTTTCCAGTCAAGAATATTTCTTGTCGATCATAGGATTGTATTTCATAGTCCCAATGAATACGGACTCCCTTGCTTTCTATTAAGCGAACCTTGACGATCGCTGAAACCCCTAGCCGAACTGGGAGATGATAACGTAGGGAGAGGTCTACCACGGGTAGATCACAACCCATTGCCACGAGATCAGCAAACTCGATCCCCATTGACCTTAAATACTCAACCCTCGCTTCTTCCATCCAGGTTAAATAGGTACCATGCCAAACAACGCCCCCATAGTCAGTATGATGAGGTTGAGCCTTGACTGGGTATTCAAACCAACTTTGAGTATTTGCCTCTAAACTTTCATCTGTTTCAATTGCCGAGGTTGGCAGTTTAGGTAGCTGAGGAGTTTGCTTCTCTTGATCTGTCAATTCCTGATACTCCTAACGTAGTTTTTAAGTAGTTTGTTGAATTTATTACTTCATCTTTAAGATTTTAAATTAGCAATGAACAGCGAGCAATAAACAGCAGGTAAAAAATAGCGCCCAGTGAACCACGATCACGAGGGAAAAATTTGTAAGAGAATCCTGACATAGTTGGAATAAATCCCAAATACTGATAGTACACAGCTCTTTAAATTTATTTTTTCTTAAGCAAGTTACTGTTTAAAATTTTGATTTTGTAGATTTAATTAAATGATAAAGCCTCAGAGAAAAGGCAAATAGGCTATTGAGAGCATTTTTTGCTCGTCCCGCGCCACAATTTCAAAGAAATATTCAAAGAAATAACTTCAAGGAGTAAGCATGACCATCGTAAACACCTCCCCCACAGTCAAAGTCGCGATTAACGGTTTTGGACGCATTGGTAGATTAGTATTTCGTGCTGGATTAGATAATCCACAAATTGAATTTGTCTGTATTAATGATTTAGTGCCTCCTGAAGCGATCTCTTATCTCTTAAAATATGACTCTACCCACGGTCGTTTCCCAGGCAGCGTGGAAGCTCAAGACAACGGCATCGTCGTTAACGGCAGACATATTCCCTGTATTGCGGTGAGAAATCCTGAAGAATTACCCTGGAGAGAATACCAGGTAGATTATGTCGTCGAAGCCACGGGATTATTCACGACCCATGAGGGAGCATCCAAACACTTAGCTGCTGGAGCGAGAAGAGTGGTGATCTCCGCTCCCACTAAAGATCCCGACCAGGTTAAAACTCTGGTGATGGGAGTTAATCATGACCAATTTGATCCCCGAACCGATGTGATCGTTTCTAATGCCAGTTGCACCACCAATTGCCTAGCCCCCATTGCCAAAGTTATTGATGACAACTTTGGTTTAAAAGAAGGCTTAATGACCACGATCCACGCCGTAACCGCAACTCAGCCCACGGTAGATGGCTTTAAACAGAAAGATTTACGGTCGGGACGGAGTGCGGGTCAAAATATCATTCCTGCCGCCACAGGAGCAGCTAAGGCAGTCGCCCTAGTGTTGCCCCAGTTAGCTGGTAAACTTACGGGGATGGCAATGCGGGTGCCTACTCCTGATGTTTCCGTGGTAGATTTAACCTTTCGTACCGAACAGGCAACGAGCTATGAGGAAATCTGTCAGGCAATGGCAACGGCAGCCCAGGGGGAAATGCAGGGAATATTGGACTACACTGATGATCCCGTAGTTTCTACAGATTTTACAGGAGATTCCCACTCAAGTATTTATGATGCTGGGGCGGGGATGGAATTGAACAGTAATTTCTTTAAAGTTGTGGCCTGGTATGACAATGAATGGGGCTATTCCAATCGTGCCATTGACTTGATTGTGGCGATGGCAACTAAAGAATCAGAGATCGAGAATCAAAAAAGCTTAGCCCTAAAGGATTCCCTTCGGTCAGCTTATAGCTTAGAGCCTAGAGCTTGAAGCCGATAGCTGCCTCGACGAACAAATCTCCTGAACCTGAACTGACGTTAACGTTATGGTCACAGAAAAAGATATATTATTTGCGCTGTTGATCTCAATCGAGATATCTCAAATTTTAGCAAGGAGAATTGATGCTTAACCAATCAGAAGCCGTAATTGAAGCGATCGCTGCCAGAGAGATTTTAGATTCCCGTGGTCGTCCTACTATTGAAGCGGAAGTGCGTTTAGAGACGGGAGCAGTCGGTTTAGCACAAGTGCCTAGTGGTGCTTCTACTGGAAGTTTTGAAGCTCATGAATTGCGCGATGGCGATCAAAATCGCTATGGAGGTAACGGAGTTCTCACCGCAGTCCGTAACGTGAAGGAAAAAATCACTCCTGAGTTAATCGACGTGGATGCTTTAGAACAGGCAACAGTGGATCAGATTATGATTGACCGTGATGGCTCTCCCAATAAAAAGAACCTGGGGGCAAATGCCATCTTAGCGGTGTCCTTGGCAACCGCCAAAGCGGCCGCAGCAGAAGTAGAACTCCCTCTCTACCGTTATCTGGGAGGGCCTCTATCTAATGTGCTGCCCGTCCCGATGATGAACGTGATTAATGGCGGTTCCCATGCAGATAATAACGTGGATTTTCAGGAATTTATGATTATGCCCGTGGGGGCAGATTCTTTTCGGGAAGCTCTACGCTGGGGAGCGGAAGTATTTGCCACTCTCAGTAAGGTTTTGGGAGAAAAGGGCTTGTTGTCTGGAGTCGGGGATGAAGGGGGCTATGCGCCCAACCTCGGCTCAAATCAGGAAGCTTTAGATTTGCTAATGACAGCTATTGAAAAATCAGGCTACAAACCTGGGTCAGAAATCGCTTTGGCGATGGACGTAGCTGCTAGTGAGTTTTATGCCGACGGCAAGTACACCTATGATGGTGAAGCCCATTCTCCAGGGGAGTTTATCGACTACATGGCAGAGTTGGTGGAGAAATACCCCATTATCTCCATTGAAGATGCCCTCCACGAAGATGATTGGGATAGCTGGAAAACTTTAACCGATAAGCTGGGGTCGAAAATTCAACTGGTGGGAGATGATTTATTCGTCACCAACAAAACCAGACTCCAAAAAGGCATCGATCTCCAAGTCGGTAATGCGATTTTGATTAAACTCAATCAAATCGGTACTTTAACGGAAACGTTAGAAACTATAGATCTGGCGACTCGCAGTGGTTATCGTTCGGTGATTAGTCATCGTTCGGGAGAAACCGAGGATACGACGATCGCCGACTTAGCAGTGGCTACCCGTGCAGGACAAATCAAAACTGGCTCTTTGTGCCGTAGCGAAAGAGTGGCAAAATATAATCGCCTGTTGCGAATCGAAGAAGAATTAGGCGATCGCGCTGTATATGCAGGCACAATTGGTTTAGGACCAAAAGTCTCAGGGTAAAAATTGCCGAGCAAAAGT
>JBEANW010000163.1:0-8868 GCA_041165225.1 Cyanobacteriota bacterium
TATAGCGATCGGCAAACACTTTATGTCCAATTTCGTGAGCGATTAAAACCGACCATAATCCTAAACTGAGAGGAATTGCTTCAGCGTAGCGACTAAAGTTATCAAACAGATCAAAACCCTGCAAGATACTGGCTGCTTCTAAACTGGTCAGAATTGTGCCGATGAACAAGACGATCGCCAGATTTTTTTGCGCTAGAGTAGTGGTCTGGGGATCGTTAGTCTTGGGTAAAATCACCACCACTGGTCTTTCTTCTGGGCTTTCTACCAAAAATAAGCGGTACTGATCACCAAAAGCCTGGTGCAACTTGTTGCTCATCTTTTCATAGGCAAGATCGGGTTCTCCTCGTAAGTTGCCCTTAAAGATTGCCCCGTCTTGATAGGGAATGGTTTCGGTGGAGAAAAAAGTATCAATGCCGAAAATTTCCTTGATTTTTGCTAAATCTTCGTCAGGAATCGGCGAAACTTCGGTTTTTGCCGTTATTGTGTCTTCTTGAGGGTCAACTGATGTTGTTGATTCTGCTGGGGATTTTACCTTAGATTCTAGATCCGCCTGTCGTTTAATTCTCTCCGCTGCTTTCTGTTGCAACAGGGTGTCTTGTCCCGCCTCTCGAAGTTGTTTACCTAGCCAGATATAAACCGCAATGGAAACTATTAACAAAAATAAAATACCGACTAAATTAAGATATATACCCAAAGTAAACAAGCCAAAGAACAATAACCAAGGACTCATCAAGACAATGGATTGCAGCCAAGCCAGAATTCCCAATTTGCCGTAAGTTTTAGCCCTGTTATAGCCCCATACCAGGATTGCTGTCACAGCAGCAAACAGGATAAAGGTAGCGAGAGATTCCGTTCCGTCTAACATGGGTTATTTTAATATTTTGAGCAATGAGACCACGTTCAACTAGCAACAGCAGATTGAATCCGATGTTGATTAGTTAATAACCAATGGTCTACTTTATTTTATGATCTGATGTTACGTAGATGACCAAAAATTAGTAGTTTTAAAAGGGAAAGACCCCTTCGCAGAAATTTAGGTGGCTGAAGCGTGACCCTCCACTAGCGATCGCAAGTCTCTCTGTCCTTTACTCAATAAAGCCTCCCCTTCCTCCGCACTCATGCCAGTCCAATGCATTAGTAAAGCTAGCTTGACTTTCTTTTGACTCTTAATTAATAATTCTTCTGCTTCCTGGCGATTAAGACTGGTTAAGTCACTCACAATCCGTAAGGCGCGATCGTGTAATTTATCATTAGTTACTGCCACATCAATCATGCGATTGCCATAAACCTTGCCATAACGCACCATCGCCCCCGTAGAAATGATGTTGAGAGCCATTTTAGTCACAGTCCCCGCTTTCAGTCTGGTTGAGCCTGCCAGAATTTCTGCCCCAACTAATAGACGAAGCTCAATATCAGCTTCCATCGGCACTTGCTCGGCGCTGACACAGCTCATGGCGACGGTTATTGCTCCTATTGCTTTGGCCGCCTGCAAAGCGCCATGAACGAAGGGAGTTGTGCCGCCTGCGGCGATGCCGATTACTACATCCAAGCTACTAACTTGGCGATCGCGAATTGCTTGAGCGCCATCTTCGGGTCGATCTTCTAGAGCTTCAGAACTTTTAACCAGGGCAGCATCACCCCCTGCTAAAATTCCCTGGACTAATTCTGGAGGAGTACAAAAAGTGGGAGGACACTCAGCAGCGTCTAAAACCCCCAATCTGCCACTTGTTCCTGCGCCGACATAAAATAATCTGCCTCCCTGGTGGAAAGCGGCTGCCGTCACATCAATGGTCTTAGCTAGAGGAATACGGACATTGGCGATCGCCTCAATCGTTTTGGTATCTTCTCGATTAAATAAATCAACAATTTCTAGACTAGATAAACGATCCAAATTCTGACTTTGAGGATTAATTTGTTCTGTTAATAAATGTCCCCGCGACTGCAAATTATCCATATTTTTTTAGCTAGCTTTCATTCAATTAAAGCAATCCTTCTAATTGGCGACGAATTCGCTCTAGCTCATCACTAGCCATAGAATCCTCTTCTGGAGGAGAACCTTTGGTTTGCTGATCATCTTCCCAGTTAATGTCTTCAACGTTCTTTTCTGGGGGAATTTCCAGTTGTCCTGACTCAATTAATTTGGAATCATAATCCGCCTGACGACAAAATTGCTCCACTTCGTCAGAATCAATAGCTTCTACCTTGGGTTCAGGAAAATCTTGCGCTTCCAGCAACACTGAATAACGCAGGGCATCATCTTCGTCTTTAAACATCAAAATGGTATTGCGATCGCCCACTTGAATCGTATGAATCCCTTCATTGTCAGTTCCCGCATTGAATAGCAAAATGTATACCAGCATCTTAGACTAACGCTAATTCTCTATTTCTTGATTTATGCCAATTACAACACAAATCGCTGCAATGAGTAAAGGGGCAAAGCCCCAGCTATTAGCCGTTAGCTTTTGGTTTTTAGCTAATTAAATGGATAACTGATTTCGCCTAGATACTTAGTTGCTTATATTAATTTCTAGTTAGCCATTTCTGAGCATTTAAGCGTTGAATGGTGTACATCACCAAAAGTTCTAAGTTGACTCTTTTTTCATCAATCATAAAAGATTCAAGAGTACTAGGGGCATCCCCATAAGTAGAACTGGAAAAGGCTTTTTGTCCTGAAATATCTTCATCGGGAAAGTAAATATTAAATTGGCGATCGCCATTTTGCCACTTACCTACTACCTGCCAACAGGGTTCATTGGAGTTCACTCCTTTGATGGGAACTCCTTGCTGCACAAAAGTTAAATCTGCATCTCCAACTCCCAATTGCGCCATCGCCACTTTCAGAGTAGGCAGATAATGTTCAGCAATAAATTCGTTGAAAGGCTTTTCTTCGAGCTTGGGCGCTTTTTCTTGCTTGGCTTTGGCAGCAGGTTTAGCCTCTGCCTTGTTTTCTGCTGCCGATATTACCTGTTCTTGATTACTAGTTTCCTCTGCCATATTCCACCAAATTTACAGCTTAAGCTACGATCTCATACGATCTCAGATGTAAATTATTCTACCACGGCTATTTGAGGCAATTTAACTAGCTCTCAAAAATAAAGTAGCGATCGCGCCACGGAAAAAGAAATAAGCATCCCAAATGATAAAGCTATAAAGGGTCGTGAGGGCGATCGTGATCATGATCTTTTTCGCCGTTACTATTCCTGCGCTAGCATAAGCCAACCAATAAATCATAAAAGGAGTGGTTAAATAGCAGAAAAAACCATAGCCCAAGGATTTAAGCATGACTTGAACTATTATGAAATCAATATTGCTGGCTAGGATTAAAATGATGAAGAGGGACAAAATACCAGCTACAAACTGCACAATACTGTTTTTCAGCAGTACGAATAAAATACCTTGGTCGTTGGGCGGGTTTTTCATGGTTCAATAACTATCTCTCTCTAGCCTTCACCAAAAAAAGATATTTGTATTATTCAAGATTACTCTGTAATTATATCTAAGTATTTCTCGGTATTTTTTGAAGACTTAAAGAAGTTAATGCGGTCAATATGTAGTTGTGATGTTAATAAATCTCAGCATGAGCAGGAACACTAAGTAGCCCCACCAAAATCAAAGTAAATGGGTAATAAAAAACAACAACGTTCTTTGAAGCGAATTCTACTGGCTATTGGGGGAACTACGGCTTTAATTGGTGTAATTTTGGCAGTTGAAGCTATATTTGGTGGGGTGAAGTCTTGTCATCGAACGGAATCTTGGTTGTTTTGCCAGATTAGAGAATCGGTGCTATTGAACATTCTCGAAGGATTTAGTATCCTAGTGGCAGTCTTGCTCTTTTTCCTCGAAGCCCCTGAAAGAGATAAACAAGCCCATTACGAAGCCTGGAAAACCATTGATTCTGCTCATGGATTAAGAAATAGCTACGCTAGATTGCAGGCGCTACAGGATCTTAATAGCGATCGCGTTCCCTTGAGGGGATTTACTGCTCCAGAAGCAGACTTGCGCGGGATTGATTTATCGGGGGCAGATTTGAGTAATGCTTATCTATCGGGGGCAGATTTGAGCAATGCTAATTTGAGTAATGCAGATTTGAGTCACGCTAACTTGGTAGAAACTAAGCTTAATAATGCCAATCTAGGGGGTAGCCAGCTTACAGGGGCAGATATTAGCTACGCTGACTTGATTGAAGCCAATTTACAGGAAGTAGATTTTGTTGGGGCAAATATTATTGGGGCAAATTTTGTGCGTTCTAATTTAGCCCAGGCTTATTTTGGCGACGTTAATTTTAATCAATGCCGATTAAATGACGCTAATTTACAGAAAACTAAATTTTTTGGCGTAGAGAACTTAACTGTAGAACAGATCAAAGCTGCCAAAAATTGGTCTGAAGGTATTTATGATGCCAAAATTCTGACTAAGTTGCGGTAGTATCCGCCGAATATCAAACTATTTGCCCCAAAATATGAGGATTTGGCGTTTGCGTAGCAAGAAAACCAAGTTAACTTTGTCGCCTCCACTGTTTTGTAGGGACTACCAATCTATAAGACAGGGAATGAATTCCCTGGCAGTTATCTGGTGTAAGATTTCAGTTTCACACCATTTACAGAATAGGCGATCGCATTTCCTTCTACTCAATCTACAGAAAGGCGATCGCACCAAGACTTGACATGGGGATTTAGTCATAAATAATATAAAAAGTATTATTATTTATATGAAAGTTAAATAAGCTCTTATGATTAATAATTCCCAGAAACAACGTATTTCCATAACCGTAGATTCCCAGTTGCTTGGAGAAGTTGATCGCATGACCAAGAATCGTTCGGCTGCGGTGGAAGAAGGTTTACGGCTGTGGCGCAAGCAACAAATAGAAGAACAACTAAGAACTTTTTATCAAAATCGTTCTCAAGCTGATATTGAGTTTGAAAAAGAGTGGGCAGAAGAAACCCAAGAACAAGCGATCACTGCTTGGGAGGAATTTCCTTGGAATCCTTCTAATTATAAAGATGAGTAGTAACGCAAATTTTCCCCGTCAAAGACAGGTATTTTTATCCAAAGCTTTAAAACAATCGGGAGATACCAAGAAACGTCCTGTAGTAATTGTGTCAATAGATATACGCAATCAATATAGTTCTACTGTTTTAGTCGTTCCTTTTTCTAGCGATACTGCTGATGCAGATAATCCCAGCCATGTCTTGATTTATCAGGTGGAAGGAGGGTTAAATGTAAACTCTGTAGCGATGTGTGATGTTATGACCAATATAGAAAAAAAGTATCTCGAACGCGAACCTTATGGTGAAATAACTTTTGAGTCATTTGCTCGTATTCAAAGAGCAATTCAAATTGCGATCGGCATTTATTGATTTTACCAACTAAAACTATACGCGATCGCATTTGCTTCTACTCAACCTACATCCAAGACAATCACCTCGATTACTGTATTATTACATTTACATTATCTAAAGTATCTAAAGTGGCGATCGCAATTAAGTATAGTTATTTTTTTATAGTTGGTATTTTGCTCTTGATGCTAGGCACCCCAGCCGTAGCTCAAGTCGCAAGCCCAGAGGCAGTAGTTGGGGTCGATACGATTTGGTTAATCGTGGCAGGTAGTTTAGTATTTTTTATGAATGCGGGCTTTGCCATGTTGGAGTCTGGCTTATGTCAGCAGCGAAACGCAACCAATGTACTGGCAAAAAACCTCATTGTTTTTTGTGTTTCAATTCTGGCATTCTGGATACTTGGCTTTGGGTTAATGTTCGGCAATGGCAATAGTTGGATTGGTAACACGGGCTTCTTGTTTGAGGCATTTACTACCCCCTTGCATAATAGTGTTAACCAGGGTTTTGATAGTCTTCAGGTAGCTTATCCAGGTCAACCTTGGATGGCCGTGTTTTTTTGGCAGTTGGTTTTTGCGGGGACGGCTGCCACGATTGTTTCGGGAGCGATGGCAGAAAGGGTTAAGTTTTGGGCTTTTTTCTGGTTTAGTTTTCTGTTGATTGCGATCGCCTATCCTTTAACAGGTCGTTGGTGCTGGCATCCTAATGGTTGGTTAGCAGCAAACAATTTTATCGATTTTGCTGGTTCTACTGTAGTACATTCTGTCGGTGGAATGGCTGGGCTGGTGGGGGCGGTTTTAATTGGCCCTCGTCGGGGATGGTGTGGCTATAATCCCGATGAAGTTAGGGGCAATCGTTTTTCTGCTAGCCCTCAATCTTTTAGTTACTATAATTTATCTTTCTCCACTTTGGGTTGTTTGATTCTGTGGTTAGGCTGGCTGGGGTTTAATGGCGGTTCAGTTCATTCCCTCAACGAGATCCCCCATGTGATTGTGACGACAATGTTTGCGGGGGCTGCTGGTGGGGTTGGGATATTGCTGCTACGGGGTTTGCGAGGGTCGAATCTCGGATTGCCACTAGTGATTAACGGTATCCTGGGGGGATTGGTGAGTATTACCGCTTCTTCGGTATACGTAAGTCTAGCGGTGGCAATCTTAATTGGAGCGGTCAGTAGTTTATGGATTATTTTGCTCGAACAGTTGATGTTCAAGCTGCGGATTGACGATCCCGTAGGCGCTATTCCTGTTCATTTAGGTTGCGGTGTTTGGGGAACTTTGGCGACGGGTTTATTTGCCAACGGGCTTCCTACTTCCCTTGGAGAACCAAGCAATCGCGTTGAGCAGGTATTGGCTCAGATTGCGGGTATTGTCGCCGTTAATAGCACCATCTTGGTTTTAAGTTTCTGCTTCTGGCTAGCAGTAGGATTGATCCTTTATGCGATCGCCTCGGTCAATCGTAAGTTAAAATACTCTCAATCTTCTATTGGTCGGCAACAATTCGGCAAGAAAGTTGATCCTCGTTATCAGGGATGGTATAAATATCTCCATTATGCCAGGACGGGCATTAGAGTCTCCCAAGCGGAAGAGTTTCAGGGCAGTGACGGTACTTTTTCTTAGGGACTAGATCAGGAAAAATCTATTTGCAAGATCGATAGATCATCTTCAAATTGAAAGTTGGGATGCCAGGTTCTAACGTACTGTAGCAAACGCTTGAGATCCCTTTCGGGGGTTTTCTGATACTTTTTGAGTAAATGAATCAAACGCTCTAATCCCCAATGAGCATTAGCATTAGCCTGGGGTTCAACCTCATAAATCCCATCACTGAATACATATAAACTAGAGTTGGGAGCCACTTGACAAGAAGCATTGACGTATTTGATATCAGGAAACATGCCCACGGGAACCCCTGGAGTTTTAAGTCGCTGTTCTTCTAATTTATCTGTGGGAGTTAGTAAAATTGCAGGGGGATGTCCAGCGCTGGAGTAAGTTAGACTGCGACTTTCGCGGTCATAAACCCCATACCAAATAGTAAAATACTTATCATTGCGATCGCTCATCTGAAAAGTTTGGTTTAAACCCCCTAACACTGCATTAGGTTGATAGTAATCGACATTACTTAATCCACGGGAACGTAAGAGATTAATCACCGACAAGGAAGGTAAACTCGCTCGCAAACCATGACCTGAAACGTCTAATAAATAAAATACCAAATGGCGATCGTCCAACCAGAAATAATCAAAGCTGTCCCCCCCTAACTGCCGAGAAGGAATAAAACAAGCATTAATATTCAAAGATGGATGTTGCAGGGGTTCAGGCAAAATAGTACTCACATACTCAGCAGCTTCCGCTAATTCATCTTCTAGTAGCTGCTTTTGATTTTGCAGATCTTTACTTAGCTGATGTAGTCTTAACCCAGCTCGAACTCGCGCCTTCAATTCATTCATTTCAATGGGTTTACAGAGAAAGTCATCCGCACCAGCATCTAAGCCTTTAACCCGATCTTCGATGGAATCTAACGAAGTCAACAGAATAAAAAAGGTAGTAGACAATTCAGGAATTGATTTGATCTGACTACATACTTCTAAACCGTTTTTGCGAGGCATAATCCAGTCACAAATAATCAGATCAGGACGAATTGCTCTAGCTTTGATTAAACCTTCTTCTCCGTCGCTAGCTAAGGTAACATCATAACCCTGCATGATTAAAGTTCTTTCTAATAGCAGTTGAGTTGTGGAGTCATCGTCAATGATCAGAATTTGAGCCATAGTTATGTTGATAGTTTTTTAGCTGACAACCACAGGGGGAGAAAATTTTTGGCTAGGCTCGACTAAGCAATCTTGATGATCAAAATCATAATAAAAAATAAAAATCTAAGTGGCCTGGTTAAATTAGCGGACAGAAGTTACTTACCATCATACATTCATACATTTGAGCATACTAGAAAAGCGTAAAAATCTAAGTGGTGTAAACAATTACCCTATCACAAGGCCCTAGAAACTTGAGTTAATACCTAAATTTAGCGTCCATAGAGTCTTGATGTTGTTGCCTATTGAGCAAAAGTGTAGCTGTTGCCGCAGCAATTAACAGTGAAAGTGTCAATAGGGTTGAGTTTATTTTTCATTTCATTGTTGTTTTTGAAATCAATAGCAGATTTACCTTATCTCCAAGATATCTTTGTCTTCAAATATCGCGATCGCAACGATAGATTTGGGACGATCGAATCGGCTTTAGAAGCTATTATCGAAATTGATCGAGGTTCGGGTATAGCCTTGGCGATCGAGGATGCAATTGTTTGAAATTTTGCCTAGATAACTCTTCTAAATTATCTTGTTGGATCGCAGACATAGCATAATAACGAAAATTAGAATAAATAAGAACAAAATTTTAGGCTCAAATAAATTTTACTTAAGTACATAATTTTGCTATATTGATATTCGTGTCGGGTATGTCAGAGTAGCTCAGTTGGTTAGAGCATCGGACTCATAAGCCGAGGGTCGGGAGTTCAAGTCTCCCCTCTGACACTTTAATGGTAACGC
>JBEANW010000164.1:0-2818 GCA_041165225.1 Cyanobacteriota bacterium
TGGGATTGTAGTACAGTCAGTTTTTTAAAAGGGAAATCAGCTAGTCGCCTGTATAAAAGCTCCTAAACTTACTTTGCTTAAAATCAATCTCTAGTCTAGAGATGGGTCAAGAGAAGAACTATTATGAAAGATTTCTAGTAAATTGTAAAGCAGATTTAATCATCACTTCGTTTTCTATTAGCGATTCTTGATGCTAATTCAGACTTAAGAGGCGTTCAGTCTTTATTATGCACTACATAGCTTTGCGAAACTGGGTTTTCACCCTTTCGCATTACTAAATATGTGGACCAGCAGTTCCTCTCGTACTATACTGGACTATCGAGAATCAAATACTAACAGTAGGATAAAACTAACCTGTCTCACGACGGTCTAAACCCAGCTCACGTTCCCTGATTAACGGGTGAACAATCCGACACTTTGGGACTTCTACATCCACAATGATAGGAAGAGCCGACATCGAAGGATCAAAAAGCAACGTCGCTATGAACGCTTGGCTGCCACAAGCCAGTTATCCCTGTGGTAATTTTTCTGACACCTCATACTGAATTGCGATCAGTCGAAAGGATCGATAAGCCATGCTTGCACATTTTCCGTTCATACTGAAAACTGAAATCAAACCAACATTTCCCTTTTTGGTCAACACGAGATTTCTGTTCTCGTTGAGTTGGTCTTAGGACACTTGCGTTGTTTTTTAACAAATGTACCGCCCCAGCCAAACTTCCTATCTGATGCTGTCATCCGCGATCATCATTTTTAATCTTAAAACAAGAAAAGACTCACATCTCATCTTATAACAGAATAAGTAAAACGACATTGAAAGCAGTGGTATTTCAATTGCGTAACACTCCCACTTATGCTACATCTTTCAAGTCATTCCACAACATCAAACTAAAGTCAAACTCAACAGGGTCTTCTTTCCCCGCTGAAATTTCCAAGCCCGTTCCCTTGGCTGTGGTTTCACTTGGTTGTAGTTAGGGACAGTAGGAATCTTGTTAATCCATTCATGCGCGTCACTAATTAGATGACGAGGCATTTGGCTACCTTAAGAGAGTCATAGTTACTCCCGCCGTTTACCCGCGCTTAGTTGAATTTCATCACATTGACATTCAGAGCACTGGGCAGAAATCACATTGTATCATTACTCTTTGAAGCTATCACAATGCTTTGTTTTAATTAAACAGTCAGATTCCCCATGTCCGTATCAGTTCTGAGACAGCTGTATTGGGTTCGAAACATGTACCGTTGAAGTTGAAAGCATAATACACCGCTCAGAGCACGAGACCCAAAGCAAATGCAAACGCTATTCAGACTATAACGATACAGCCTCTGAACTCAACTCTCAGAGCCAATCCTTTTTCCAAAGTTACGGATCAAATTTGCCGACTTCCCTTAACTACTTTGGCCAAAATACCAGAGGCTACAAACCTTAGAGACCTGTTGCGGTTTTGAGTACGGTACTTTTGCAGTTATACAAGATCCCTTGTCTTTTCAAGGACTATTTCAGTTCTTTTGCCGTTCCGTAAAGGAACGTTTTCCCATTTGTTCGACCCTGTCTAAGGTTTAGCCTGTTAGAGGGTTCGAACCATGTTAAACAGCGAAGAAATCACTGTACAAATACTGAAACAGTGAATACAAGTTCTCTTTTGTTGCCAAAATACACTGCAAAAACACTCAGGAATGTTGGCCTGACTCCCTTTCAAAACTAAAAAACTCTTTTTTACAGGGTTTCCATACTTTTTAGGGCCGATTCAACCATACCTTTCTAAAATTAGTATGGAAACTATCTCCACTTCAGTTTTCAATAGGTTTATTTTGAATAATTGCTACTACCACCAAGATCTGCACTATGAGCTATTCAACACCAATTCACATTGATGCTTCTTAACTACTCATGCGCCTCCCTACTCACTGCAAGTCGTCAGATTCTGCAGTGGTTGAGTATTCGTAAACCATTTAAACATAGTCCATTTTCGGGACACCTTCATTCGGCAGGTGAGTTGTTACACACTCCTTAGAGAATTTCAACTTCCATGACCATCTTCCTGCTGTCAAAATGAAGGAATACCCTTTATGGTATTTGTTAATGGCCATTTAAATACGTTGACTCAACTATAGGTTCATCCCTCATCGCCAGTTCTGCTTACCAAAAATGGCCCACTAAAACTTAAGATCCAAAACAACCTTCTTATTCAGAAAGAAGTTACACAATCATTCAGAGTTTGAGAATAGGTCAAAACCTAAAAGGCTCTGATACCTCTAATCATTAACTTTACCTCTTGTGACTCATACAAGTTTAGCTATCCTGAGGGAAACTTCGGGAGGAACCAGCTACTAGATGGTTCGATTAGTCTTTCGCCCCTATACTCAAATTTAACGAACGATTTGCACGTCAGTATCGCTACGAGCCTCCACCAGAGTTTCCTCTGGCTTCACCCTATTCAAGCATAGTTCACCATCTTTCGGGTCTCAACAGCTATGCTCACACTCAGACCTTTCTCCCGAAGGATTTTGGCCGGCGGACTGCACAAATATACAGCCACTGTCACTTTCATTACGCACAAAGATTTGTCATCTCTGTACTCGCACAATTGTTAAACTCCTTGGTCCGTGTTTCTAGACGGGAAGAAGAAAACCATTTTGTCCCCATTCAGCAACATCAAGTAATCCCACAAGTAGTAAAATACTACAAGGTAATTTTACCCAACATCGATGACGGGAACTATGCAATCCACAGCGTCCTGCCTGCAAGCAGACAGAATAATATGAAAAAGCAAACACTGATTTCCTTCGCTTCCATTTCGGCAATTTCAGGTACTCT
>JBEANW010000165.1:0-7927 GCA_041165225.1 Cyanobacteriota bacterium
CTACAGTCGAATTGGGGCATGGAAACGGCGGTCAGAATGGCATCAATGGGCTACGCTGTACCAGGGGCGGTGATTGCCGTGGGGGTACTTTTTCCCGTTGGCGCGATCGATAACGCCATTGATGCTAGGATGCGATCGACATTTGGGATTTCCACAGGCTTGCTTTTGAGTGGCACGATTACAGTATTGGTATTTGCTTACTTAGTGCGTTTTTTGGCGGTGTCTTACAACACAGTGGAGTCTAGTTTGAGTCGGATTAAGCCCAATTTAGACGATGCAGCGAGATCCCTAGGGAAAGGCTCAACCCAGACTTTACTTAAGGTTCATGCTCCCCTAATGACTAGTGGTTTGATTACGGCTGCTATTTTAGTGTTTGTCGATGTGATGAAAGAACTGCCCGCAACCTTGATTGTTCGCCCCTTTAATTTTGATACTTTGGCGGTTGAAGTTTACCGCCTAGCTGCCGACGAGCGCTTGAGGGAAGCAGCGGCTCCTGCATTAGCAATTGTCGCAGTAGGCATTATTCCTGTGATAATATTGAGTCGGCAGATTGCCTGGACTAAGGCAAAGGATAGAAACTAATGAAGGCGATCTTGTGGATGTTGAGTTTGACATTTGTGACAATGGTAGGTTGCTCCAAACTAGAACCCCGTCAACAGTTGTTACAAGACAAGAAATGCTTAAAGTGCGATCTTAAAGGTGAAAATTTTAGTCAGGCAGACTTGCAGAAAGCAGTGCTAAATGGCTCGGATCTGAGTGATGCCAACTTGAGTCAGGCAAACCTCAGCAGTAGCCTACTCGATAGTGTGAATTTGAGTAGTGCGAATTTGAGTGGCGCTAATTTGAGTCAAGCTGGGTTGAGTTTAGCGAATCTAAGTAGCTGTAACTTACAAGGGGCTAATTTGCAAAAAGCTTATTTGCGTGGAGCAGATTTAACTGGAGCCAATTTAGCTGGGGCGGACTTAACGGAAGCAGATTTGAGCGCTACAAAATTAGAGAAGGCTAGTTTCAAGGGGGCAAAATTGAAGGGAGCTTTAATGCCAGATGGGTGGAAATAATTTGTTCTAGGTTATTTTTCCCACTTTATAAATAAGCGATCGCCTTATTCAAGTCTCCTCATAAACAAATACTGGCACTCTTTTATAAGCTGGAGTACCAGAATGCTGGTCAATTTTCGCGGCAAAAATAGCATTTACTTCGGGATAGAACATCATTGCTGCCCCCTGGCGGATGTTGCCCAAAATAACTTCCACATTGGACAGTTTCCCTGCATTGCCCTGTACCGTTACCCGTTGATGTTCCGCAAATCCCGCAGTTTTTGCGTCCTCACCATTGAGTAAAATGCAATTACGGTGAGGCATTCCTCGATAATGATCTCCTGGTTGGTAAACAACCGTATTATGTTGGGCATAACTTCTACCCGTACCCAAAATTAAGATTATGCCTGGGGTTGATTCTGCTACCCCCAAATCGGTTTTGTGGGGTAAATCCAACTGGGGTAAAGTTGTCACAAACATCTGGGCTTTACCTGTCGGGGTGGCAAATTGAGGTCGAGAGAAAATTCTCCCTGCAATGGTAAATTCTTCCTTGGTGCGATCAATTTCGCCGATTTTTTCGTATCCAGGAATTGTTTGGGCAATCAGTTGGCGGACATAGGTTGTGTCTTGAAGTTTTCGCCAATCCACAGGATGTTTTCCCAAAACTCCCTCGGCAATGCTAGTGATTAACTCTACTTCCGAAATCAAATTTCCTCGGCGAAGATGGGTTTTTCCTGGATCATTGAGACGGACAAAATTATTACCAGATTCTGTCGTTGTGGGATGGGGATTTTCAAACCGCGTAAATACTGGAAGAATGAGGGTATTGTGCTGTGCTAAACCATGAAAATGCCCTAGATTTGGTTTAGTCGCTACATAAAAAATGGTTTCAATTTGCCCTAAAGCCCGTTGTGCTTGATTTAGATCTGGGTTGGCGGCATAGAGATTTCCCCCCAAACACAATAAGGTATCCACTTCCCCCCGATCCGCAGCGGTAATTAAGGCTCTGGTATCATATCCAGGAACTCGACTTAGGGGGCGTTGGAGTAGCTTCTCTAAGGCTTGCTGAATCTCTTGTTTCAGGTTGACCGTAACCCCCATCGAACCAAATCCTTGAACATTAGAATGTCCACGAATTGGCATGGTTCCCGCCCCTGGCTTGCCCACATTACCCGTTAACAAGGCGGTATTGGCAATACTCAAGATATTATCGACCCCATTTTCTTGTTGGGTAACTCCCATCGCCCAAGCAAAGACTGTCGCCGAAGAGGTGCCAATCATTTGAGCTGCGGTAGTTATTTGGGCTTGGTCAATACCACAGGTAGAAGTAATAGTTTCCCAATCAGTAGTCTTAGCCTGTTGGATAATATTTTGCCAATTTTCGCTGTAGTTTCGTAGAAAGTCGAATTTGACTAACTTTTGCTCAATTAAGGATTTTTGGATACCCACAAATAAAGCGACATCACTGCCTGGAATTGGCTGTAAGTAGAGAGAAGATATTGCTGAACCGCCAGCCAGCAGAGACTTTATGGGAAAAGCAGGAGAGGCAAATTTAACCAAACCAACTTCGACTGTGGGGTTAATGATGATTACTTTCCCTCCGCGATCGCGCAATTTAATTAACTCATTGAGTAATCGAGGATGGTTAGCTGGTGCATTAGAACCAATTAACACTAGGCAATCTGCTTGTTTGAGGCTCTCCAAACTGACCATTGATGTCCCAGAACCAAACATCTGCTTCAACCCCACCGTCGAGGCTGCATGACAAAGATCGGAACAATCTGCCAGATTATTAGAACCGATCCCTCGCATCATTAACTGGAGTAAAAAGGCTGCTTCGTTCGATGACCGACCAGAACTATAGGAGGCGATCCGTTGAGCTTGCTTGGTAAATGCTTGCTTGGCAAAGTCAGATACTTCGTCCCAGGAAATTTTGGTGTAACGATTACTTCCTGGACGCAAAACTAAAGGATGAGTCAAGCGACCTAAATTATTGGCTGCTTGGGAGGTTAATTGCTGGAGTTCCTCTAGGGTGTATTCTTCGTCAAAGGTAGTCCCTGGCTGAAGTTCGGAGGCGATCGCCTCAACGCTTTTCGCACAGCGCTGCAATGCTTCCCCATTTTCATTTACAAAACCCCCTTTTTGCCCCCCTGTTCCCCAAGCACAAGAAAGACAAGCACTTTTATGTAATAGTTTTGACCAGATTTTTCCGCCCTGAGGAGAAATAGTTTTTTCTGCCCAATAACCAATTACGGGCATCCCTCCTCCTACATTTGGTGTTTCGTCAACCCCCATGACATCGCCTCCAAATAGTTTTTTGCTATCTACATTTAGGTTAGCGCAATTAATTTCAGAACCCAATCACAACCAGCAAATCAAATACGTGACAGGATTATCTTTAACCGCCACTAATCTTTGCCTTGTAGCCGATTTTAGTCAGGGTTTCCAAGAGTTTCTGTTTATGATCTCCCTGAATTTCTAAACTATTGTCTTTCACCGTTCCGCCACTACCACACTGACTTTTCAACTGTTTTAATAGCTGACCAAGAGTTTCTGGTTTCTGCTGGAATCCCGTGACTATAGTAACAGTCTTTCCTTTACGTCCCGATCGCGTTGTCTGTATTCTTAAATCTTGTTGATTGGGGGGTAAATCGGGAACTCCCCTCGCCATAGCCTGAGAATTATCTATATTGCCGAACTCTTGATATGCGATCGCATTTTGTTTTGATTTCCGTTGATCTACCATTTTGTCGTTGCTGATTAAATGTGTGGGCTGATAGTAACATTGTTCGGAGTTCGCCCTAAAGAATTAGCTTTGCGCGCTACATCGCTTCTCTCGGATAAAGGCTCTAGCGATCGCAATTGTTGCCATTCTTCACCAGAAAGTTCTGTGCCATAGTGGAGTGGGAATTTTAGTTATAGTTGTCGCCCCCGCAGCATAATTTCAGGTTGGTGATAGTCTGAGGAATCGAAGTTTGATTTAAGCGATCGCCTGACTTTCAAGACAATGTTTTGGTGGGCAATAATAAATTAATGATTTCGACACTTGTCACCAATGGAGCTAAACCCATAGCGTTCTTCCCAAAAACAGCCAAAATAGCCACGCAATATGATGAATGATCACGATCACCCAAAACATAGCTTGATAAGACTCTTTCTGACTTTTGTGGCGTAGTATTCGCTGGGCGATAAACCCGCCCAACCATCCACCTCCAAGTTCACACAGATGTAGCGTTTGTTCAGAAGTTCGCCAATCCTTTCGTTTAGCGCGAGATTTATCGTCAGCGTATAGGAAGTAAGTCACTAAACTCATTACAGGATAAACAACCAGTGGAAGGGGATTGCGCGTCGTCCACGTAAAATGAATAGCCCCAACCAAGGGTAGAAATGACAACAAGACTACCTCAACTATTGGAAATCTCGAAACGATGGTATCTGAGAGTTTAGCGCGATTACTCAAAGACACTGATTTGTTTCTTGCTCCCAGAATAAATGCGTTGAAAGCGCGCACTTTTCCATCTGAGTCAACTACGCAGTGGTAATAAATCGTGTCGTTTTCTTGTGGACGGCGAGTCGCATCTTTAACCTCAGAAATATGCAAAAAAACTTCTTGACTCCCATCAACAGGTTGGATAAAACCAAATCCACGCTCATCTTTCCATTTTGTAAGCTTTCCACTACGGAGACTGGGTTGCATAAAAAATCTCAATAACGAAAACTTTGCGATTTTAGCAAATCACCTTCAAGTACAGTCATAACCAAAAAATGAGGCAGCCCAACTTTTTTGTAAAACACCTTTTGAACCAGGGGGAGATCAGCCAGAAGCGATCGCCCAATTAACCGAGTCATTCAAGCAAGGCAGTCGTTTTCAAACCTTGTTAGGGGCGACAGGTACGGGTAAGACTTTTTCTGTAGCCAATCTGACTAACAATTAATGACAAGATTGATATGTTGTGCCATTCAGCAACGCGATCGCTTTTATAAGCAATTGTTAAAAGTTCCCGTTAGACAGTCGGTATCCTGTCATATTCTTCTGGCTCCACATCGGGAACTTTTGCTAAGATTGCTTCATACTTTGCCCGATTACCTCTCCCAGCTCTGTCCTTGAGGTAATTCTCCGTCATCAAAGCTGAGAGCTTTTCCGCAATCGCGGTAGATATAAACTGATCGATAGAAATTCCATCACGACCAGCGAGATCGGACAGACTTTTATGTAATGAGTCAGGAATTTGAACTTGAACAATACTCATGGCAGCTTTCCTATCAGGCGTAAAAACTCTGAAGGCTTAAGTAGCTTTAAACCAAACTGCTCAACGCCTGCAAAGTCACGGGTGTTATATGTAATTATACTCTCACATCCCGCTTTGACTGCAAGTTCCAACACCATTTCATCTTTTGGATCTCGCAAGAATGGTCTCCAAAGGAAAAAAATTTCATGAGGCACTCCCACTGCACAGTAAAAATCGATTAGATCATCGACTTCATTACGACTTAGGTAGAGATTTGGCAGCTCCCTTAGCAAAACCTCTGTATATTCCAGTACAAGAGGTACTGACAAGTGTATTTCAAATTGTCCTGTATCAATGAGCGATAACAATTGAAATGCACTACCACGCCTAGATCGCAACCCCGCAACAATGACATTGGTATCAATAACGACTTGAGGTAAGGGCATTTGGAATTAGGCTATTATTCGCACCTCTCAACTCTATCATCAGAATTGATCGCCACAATTTTGCCATAGTTATCGGCTTCGACTTGAGATCCCATCTGAGATTCATAGATCTCGTCGCCGCACTGAAACTTTCTGAATATTAACCCTATATAAAATGATATTAAGCAACTTTCGTTATATTCGTCGGTGATATCCATAAAATCTCCAGATACCATACAAATAAAGTGTAATATCAAGAATTTTTCGGGATATCATTCCGTGGAAAAACCTCCTGCAATTCCTAGCTTGTAGCTCTTAGCTTTTAATTAACTTATTTAACCTGCAAGCGCCTTTTGAACCAGGGGGCGATCGCCTCTGGCTGATCGCCCAATTAACCGAGTCACTCCAGCAAGGCAACCGTTTTCAAACTTTGTTAGAGGCGACAGGTACGGGTAAGACTTTTTCGGTAGCTAAATCTAATTAACAACGTATTGATATTTTGTCTGATTCAGCAACGCGATCGCCGAAACATCATCGCTGACGAAGTGTGGGCTTTGTTCAAGCGTTGGCAGCTTTCGTCTTTTTGATCGTCTCTTGGATTGTTTCAGTTTCGCCAATTTCATAAAGACTGATCAAACCATCCTCAATGGTAAAGATTTGCTTAACTGTCATATCCGCAAGCAAATTGCCTTGTAAATCTTTGACTATTTGATGAACGGTAACGACATTGCGATTGTTTTCATCCTGCTCAAACTTTAAGGGTTCAAGCTGCACTTGAATCACCTTATATTGATTAGTCCAGTATTCTCGCACCGCATCGCGTCCATAAACAAAACCGCCTTCTACCCCGTTCGCCCATTTCACGTCTGGATGCATCACCGAGATAATTGTTTCAAGCTCATAGTTGTTGAAGGCTTCGTATAAATTTTGCAGAAACTGTTGATTTGGACTCATGATTGTTCTCCATACACTCCGAATACCGTTAAAAGAAGAAAGCGTACAACGCTGCCCATTAACTGCCGTAGGATCGTCTTTTGTGGACACCCCTACAATAGTCTTAGCCGTAACGTGCCGTCTCATCCAATTCTGCTAAAATTATCCTAATCCTGCCTGGAATGTGAAACCTTGACTGGGTTAAAGCCTATGGTGAATCATGCAACCTCCACACTTGATCTGACAAACCAACAGGAAGCAGCGCGAGTGCTTCCACAAACACCCCTAGTAGCTAGCTATCATACGGGATGGAAAGGGTTAACCTTCTCCCACTACTGCCATCCTCCCCACCAGACGGTGGAGCATTGCCTTCGACAACATTCACTGGTAATCACAGACCCCAAAAGTTGTTTTCAAGCAGAGCGTCGTTTAGACGGCAAATTTAAACACTACGCCCACGGCAACGGTCGCGTCGATGTTATTCCAGCATTTCTAAGTCATTGGACAAACTGGGATCGGGAAGTCGAATTTTCGGTAATTGCGATTTGTCCAACACTGCTGAGTCAAACCACTCAGGAATTGATGCAGCGTGAAATAGAATTGATTCCACAGTTGGCGATCGACGATCCAGTAATCCAACAATTAGCCCTCGCGCTCAAGACGGAAATCCAAACGGGTTGTATGTCTGGCAGGTTGTATGGCGAGTCATTGGGAACAGCGCTTGCCGCTCGTTTGGTGCAGAACTATGCAGTCAGCAAACCTCTGCTTGAGTTCAAAGGCAACGGTTTATCCCAATCACATTTGGAGCGAGTCATCGATTACATGAAGACGAATTTGACACAGGATTTATCGATTTTGGATTTGGCGACTCTGACCAGCATGAGTGAATCCCACTTTAGCCGATCCTTCAAGCAATCAGTGGGAATTGCGCCCTATCAGTATTTGATGCAACAACGTGTGGAACAAGCCAAGCAATTACTGGAAAAGCAATCGATTGCAATTAGCACCATTGCCCTAGATTGTGGCTTTGCAAATCAAACTCATCTAACAAAAGTTTTCCGTCAGATGACAGGGATGACACCTAAAGCTTATCAAAAGCGATGATCCAATTGAACCAGGGCAAGATCTGCCAGAGGCGATCGCCCAATTTACCAAGTCACTCCAGTAAGGAAATCGTTTTCAAACTTTGTTAGGGGCGACAGGTACTGGTAAGAATTTTTCGGTAGCTAATCTGACTAACAATTAATGATGAGATTGATATGTTGTGTCATTCAGCAGCGCGATCGCTTTTATAAGCAATTGT
>JBEANW010000166.1:0-7414 GCA_041165225.1 Cyanobacteriota bacterium
CTATTTTACTTTTTTTTGGTGGAGCTACTTAACTCCGAACTACTAACTCCGAATTCCGAACTCCGTAACCTCATGACTGCATACAACCCCAAAAAATTACCACAGCATCCTTTAACTCGCTTATTGCAATATGGCGATAAATATCAAAAAATAGTCTGGCAGGCAACAATCTGTTCAATTCTGAATAAACTGTTTGACCTTGCACCTCCTGCAATTATTGGTGCAGCCGTGGATGTGGTGGTTCAGAAACAAGACTCGATAGTAGCCAAGTTTGGGATTACTGATATTTTTCAGCAGCTTCTGGTGTTGTCAATCTTGTCGGCAGTTATTTGGGGTTTAGAATCCGTCTTTGAATATGCTTTTACTCGCCTGTGGCGCAACCTAGCTCAAGATGTGCAGCATGATATTCGTTTGGATGCCTATAGTCACATCCAAGATTTAGAATTAGCTTACTTTGAAGAGCGGAGTACAGGGGCTTTGCTCTCCATCCTCAATGATGATGTTAACCAACTGGAGAGATTTTTAGACGTTGGAGCCAATGAGATCATTCATGTGCTGACTACTGTATTACTAGTCGGGGGAGCGTTCTTTTTCTTAACACCTGATATCGCTTGGATGGCAATTTTGCCCATTCCGATTATTGTTTGGGGTTCCGTTGCCTTTCAAGGATGGCTTGCCCCTAGATATGCTGAAGTGCGGGAACGAGTCAGTACCCTTAATTCTCGATTAGCCAATAACCTGAGTGGCATTACTACCATTAAAAGCTTTACTACCGAAGCCTATGAAATCGAACGTCTGCGTAAAGATAGTCATGCCTATCGACAGAGTAATCACAAAGCGATCGCTCTTTCCGCAGCTTTTATTCCTTTGATTCGGTTGGTAATTCTGGCGGGTTTTACCGCTATCTTGCTGTATGGTGGGTTACAGGCGGCATCTGGCATCTTAGCCGTAGGTAGTTACAGTGTCCTGGTATTTCTGACTCAAAGACTACTCTGGCCTCTAACCCGTTTGGGGCAAACCTTTGATCTCTATCAACGGGCAATGGCTTCCATCTCCCGCATCATGGATTTATTAGACACTCCCATCGCCATCCATTCAGGGGAAAAGTCTTTACCTCTAGAGAATATTAAGGGTGCAGTAAGTCTAAACAATATTACCTTTGCCTACAACCAGAGAGAACCCGTCATTAAAAATCTTTCTCTCGATATACCCGCAGGCCAAACTATTGCCATCGTTGGGGCGACTGGTTCGGGGAAGAGTACTTTAGTGAAGCTGCTGTTGCGATTATATGAAGTACAGTCAGGGGAAATTACTTTAGATGGTCAGAATATCAAGGATATTGTGTTGTGGGATTTGCGGCGTGCTGTGGGTTTAGTGAGCCAAGATGTCTTTTTATTCCACGGTACGGTGAGAGAAAACATCAGCTATGGTTCTCCCGATGCTACCATTGGCCAAATCGAATCCGCTGCCAAAATTGCCGAAGCTGCACAATTTATTAGAGAATTACCCCAAGGTTATGACACCATTGTCGGGGAAAGAGGGCAGAAACTTTCTGGGGGGCAAAAACAGCGCATTGCGATCGCCAGAGCCGTATTAAAAGATCCCCCAATCTTAGTTTTAGACGAAGCCACCTCCGCAGTCGATAACGAAACCGAAGCAGCGATCGCTCGTTCCCTCGAAAAAATTACTCAAAATCGAACCACTATTGCGATCGCCCATCGTCTCTCCACCATCAGACATGCAGATTGTATTTATGTGATGAATTATGGTCAACTTGTCGAACGGGGAACCCATGAAGAACTGTTAGCCCAAGACGGCGTTTATGCTGGCTTATGGCAGGTACAGACAGGGGCAAGAAGAGGTGACAAGTAGCTTGGGGTAATGGGTAATGGGTAATAGCTAGGACGAAGCCCCTCTACCACACAGCTTCGTAATTATCAGGGGTTAGTTGCCATTGACGACCAAAAACATGAACTCGGTGCGTCATGCCCGAAGCATTGATTAATTTTCCCCCTGCGTGACTCCAAGCCAGGAGACTCCCTTCCAGATTCAAAATTTCCACTCCTTGCTGTCTGAGCTTTTGGGCATAAAGACCACTGCGATAACCAATGGTGCAGTAAGCAACTACTTTCGTATTCTGATACTGGGCTAGATGGCGCTCAAACTCTCCTGTGGCGATCGCTCCTGGAATACGGGATACGGCTATTTCTTCAGGCGATCGCACATCTACCAGTACCAGCTTGGTTCCTTGCCTTTGTAACTGCTGTAGCTGGGTTACGGTAATTGCTTTTACTTGGGGGAATTCTTGAGCATATTCCCGATACATTCTCTCAATTTGCCCTTGTTTCCAACTATCAGAGTGAACCGTAACATCTTGGCAACTGACGATTGTCCCTAAGACCAAAACGGCAACTACAGCGATTTTTTTAATCGGGAACATATTCTTAAGTTGTTAGTTTTAGTTATTTAACTGATGTTACGCAAAACAGCGAGAAATCGATAGTTTCAAATCAAGGAGCGTATAGCCATTCCCGTTAATCCACCTGAGAATGTTTTGAGGGTCTAATTTTTGAGCCATACATTCGAGTATAAACCTGAGTAAATTCAGCTCCCAATAAGATAATCTGTGCTGAATAATAAATCCAAGCCAATAAGACAATCAGCGAGCCAGCAGCGCCATAGGCTGAACCCAAACTACCTTTGCTTAAATAAACCCCCAGCAAAAATTTACCAAAGAGAAATAACACGGCAGTAATCACCGAGCCAACAAAAACATCTTTCCAAGCAATTTTGGCATCAGGAACATATTTAAACATTAGGCCAAAGATAAAAGTCATTAAGCTTAAAGAGACAATAAAGTCTAAGTTCTCCCACAAAATTGTCGAACCAGGAAGATAATCCACCCGATATTTACTCAGGGTAGACACTACTGCACTCAAGACAAGAGACAAAATTAATAAAAAGCCAATCGCCAAGACCATCATAAAAGAGGCAACTCGCTTGCGAATAAACATCCCGATGCCTTGCCCTGGTTGCGGTTTAACTTTCCAGACCGTATTCAAAGCATCTTGTAATTGGGCAAAGAATCCTGACGCACCAAGCAACAGCACCGCAATACTAATCAAAGAGGCAACCCCTCTGATTTCTGGTTGGCTAATATTATTCAGAGCCATTAACACAGGCTTAACTCCATCCTCCCCCACTAATGCCGTGATCTGCTCCGTAATTTGATCCTGGGCTGTTTGCTGTCCAAAAAATGTTCCTGCAATGGCGATCGCAATTACCAACAGGGGTGAAATCGAAAATACGGCGTAATAGGCTAAGGCTGCTGCAATCCGAGATGCTTTATCTTCTTGCCACTCTTTAAAGGTTTCGCGGAATAGTCTGCCGATTTTGCGTATATTCATGGACTTTTGAGATTTTTGTACTTGAGTTTCTTCATCGTTGCTCAATTGATTATCAAGAAAATATCAAGTATAAAGCTGCTCATAATCAAGATTGTATTAATTTGGACTCAGCAAAACCTTCTCAGTAGAAATACGTTGTAGTATAAGTGCTTGCATAAAAGTTTTATCTATTGATCTATATTACTCATTCATCTACTAAGTACTAGTGAAGTTTAAGCAACTATCCTTCAACATTGTGATCAGCGGTATTTTATTATCTGTATTCTTCAACTGCAAGACGAGTGTTTGCCAACCTAGAGATAATTCTCCCCTAAAAGAGGTTAAATCTCTAGGAACAGAAAAATTTGCCTATGGTCAAAACATCACTCATCAATTAATCGGTTCTCAAATAATCACCCAATTTACCCCCAAAAATAGTCAAGGAGAAAGTATTGAGCTACATCAGCTAGCCTCAAGTTTAGGATATGACCATTTTAATTGGACAAGTTACGTTGTTCAAGACCCTTACGGTATAACTAACCAAGGTGGGCAGAAATTATCTACACCCTATAATGATCCACCAAAAGGAGGATATCTTTACGATGCAGCGGATTATCTACCTTTTTATTGGGATTTAGAACGATGTCAGCAATGTAAACCCCGTCACTATTGGCAGCATCAGCGTAATTTAACGCAATTTCAGCTATTGTTTGAAGATTCCCCCGCCGATTATCGTCTCCAACCAGGAGAAGCGATCGAGTTTGTAACTAATTTAGTAGGGGTAAAAGATTACGATCCGAATGGTCAGTCAGCAAAGTGGGAAATCCTCCATACTTTTCGTTGGCAACTAAGTAATCCTCAGCCCCATAGAAGCAAAGTAGCTTTAGTCGAAACAGATGTGGATTTGAACAGATTACCTCCATCTCTTTTGAGTATGATGCAGCTTGATGGAGCAGAATTGGTTACTGACTGATAATTAACTGACGTTACGCGCTCATTGATTCGTGAAGATTGGGAAAGGGGAAAAGGGAAAAAGGGTCAGTGTTCTATTTTCACAACATACTTAAACTATCAATTTCTCGTTGCTTTGCTTAAAGTCAGTAATTTAAGCACCAACGGCAAAACAGGCTGATTCTTAAATCTATTTAAAAAAGATTGTCAACAAGCACTAATCGCGATATATCTATTATAAGGAAAACTAAATAATAATTAATATCAATAAACTTTATTCCCCATGACTCAGACTGTAAGCTTTAAAAACCAGATATCCCAGAAGCTTAAAAGATTTCAAGAATTTGTATTCGTCAGCGATTCGGCGATCGAGCTTGCTCCAAAATTAGACCATCAGTTGCAGTTAACTCCTAACAGTAGTTTTTTAGATCGCGCAAGCATAGGGGATATTATCACCATTCGACAGATTCATGCGCCACGGGATATCATTCGGCAGCTACGCAATCTTAAGTTTCAACCAGATCAAAGAGTGCAGCTAGTTAGCAGAACTAATACTGGTTCAGTAATAGTAAATCTCAATAACACTTTTATTGGAATTGGCAAAGAAATTGCTCAACGAGTTGTGGTGACTTTAGTAGGTGAAGCGCAATCATGAGAATCGCCATTAATATTCCCGAATTATCAACTGGTTCCGTGGGAACGATTGTGGGTTACAGCCGAGTTTACGGTGGTTATGTCGGCAAACTAATAGCTCAAGGATTATTACCAGGAACGCCTTTTGTTGTCTTGAGCTTAAATTTACCTCAAGGTGCAGTACAGATCATGCTTCAGGAAAAAATCATTACTCTTTCTAAGCCAGAGGCAAATGCCCTCGTGGTGGAAACTCCCACCGAAGACAATAGCGAAGATTAGCTTATTAAAAGCTAGAAGCTAGAGGCTAGAGGCTAGAGGCTACGAACTAACAACTTAACAACGGAGTCTATTCAACCGAAAACGGCTGTAATCAAGATTCGATCGCAATTTGAATGACCTGAATTAAGTCGGCAATATTGCACTGTTGAGCAGGAAGTAGACAAGGATAGACATTCAGACCTTCAATTTGGTTGGCAGCTTCGGTGGTTTTAATGTCTAGAGTAATGAGGGGTAAGGTGGCAAGATGTTCAGATTCTTGGAGCGATCGCAAATAAAGCCTGGGTTGAGCAATTTGATAACCGTTTAAGATAATGGCATCCAGTCGCCAAATACGGGCTAAATTATGAGCCTGCTCTAAGCTATCGGCTTCAATAATGCGATGTTGAGAACCAGTTTCCTCGGCATAATTATCTGACCAACTCTTAAGATCGAAGCTTGAGTTATGGTTGTGGCTTGTCTGAGGATCAATAACTTCTAATTCGGGATAGAGACAGAGAATAGTCAGGTTTGAAGTTTTGCTGGTATTGGCAGCCGAAGATTGGGGATTAATGGCATCTTCATCAGGAGGGATGGGAAGTTCCTTTTGTGGCAATAGTAAAGTTAATTGAGAACTGCTGCTTGAGTGAGTATGAGTTACTCTAGCCCCTAGTACTTCTGATAAACATTCGGCAATTATCCAGTTTAAACCTGGACTGGTGCTGGAAGAGTCGGAAGACACGATCTGGCTTGTAATCGTAATTGCCGTCATGCCTGACAAACTTTTAATCCCAATGTTTAAGGGGTTTAAGCCTATAGGGTTTAAAGGCTCACCAGTTTCATCAGCAACCATTGCTTCTAGCATTAGATGAGACAGTACCGAGGATAATAGTAATTTATTGGCGATTATCCTAAAGGACTCGCTTCGCTTCCCTTCGCGATCTAGCTCAATGCTAAACTCGGACTGAGCTAAGGCAACTGCTGCGTTTGACAATGAATTCCCTCTCCCTGACTGAACTTTAGTCAGAGCTTCATAATGTAGCTGGCGACAGAGAAATTCTAGGTTAATCGATTCTAAATCTTTTGGCTGGTCAGCAATTAAGGCGGTTAACCGTAATAAATCATCAACCACCGTCATCATTTTCTTACCACTACGGTAAATTAATTCTACGTAACGCGCCTGACGCTGATTTAAGCCACCTAATTTTTGTTCTTGCAGCAGACTAGACAAGCCGACGATACCCGTTAAAGGGGATTTAAGTTCATGACTTACAGAGGCTAATAGCTGATGTTGGGCAAGTTCTGAAGTGAAGTTGGGAATATTAGTTGCTGAGGAATCAGACTGTTGAACCAGATAACTGTGTGGTAATTGAGGAGCTATTTTTGGATCTCTTATCGTATCTTGTAACGTAGAGGAAAATTTTCGGGCTAGATATTGAATAATTTTGTCTCGATTAAGTTTTCCCTGTAACTCCCCTTGCTGATTAACGATCAGACATGTTTGCCCTGTTGCGAGTAAAGGCTCATGCTGTAGATGATCGAGGAACTCATCTAGTTTAATCTCACCTTGATACACCGTTACTGGTTTAATCAGGGTTTTGACATCAGGAATTAACCGACAGGTCATCTTTTGCTGATAAGCAATGTTTCGCGGGTGACTCGATAAAGCGATGCGATCGCCTAGCCAAGCTTCCGTTACTAAAGATAGTAAATCTTCGGAATTAAGAATTCCCCAACCCAATTTTCCTTGAGGAACTGCCAACATCTTGCAATTCAGATGCTGAAAAATATTCAGCATGTTACCCAAATCTGTTTCTGGCTGACAAATGGGTATTGGCTCAACAAAATCTTTCAGGGAGGGAGAATAATTAGACATAAGTAATTAAACATATTTAGTTGCGTTTCTGGCTTGAGAAGGCAGGTATCACTAAAATTTAGTTGAGTTTGGTTCTATTTAAGTAGATTTGAATGCAACTGTAATTATCGTTTTAGTTGAGATTAATTTAAAGTAAAACAGTCTTTAAATTGATTATATTTAATGGATCATCTGCGTCTAGATTTCAAATCTAGCCTACTTAACTTAATATTTTTTCAGGTGAAAATGTCAGAGAAAAATATTAAGAGAAAGCTGATACTTAGACTTGATACTTAAGTTTAGCTTGATTAATAATCTCTCTAATAACTAAACT
>JBEANW010000167.1:0-15245 GCA_041165225.1 Cyanobacteriota bacterium
TTTTTCAGTTGTTGAACCATTAAATGCTTTCTATCTCATCTTTGTACTTACTAAAGGTGAGTTTTTTTAGTTTGGGTTTTGTGTTGGGTCTTGATTTTTGATGCAATCGACATAATGATAATAATGCTTTATGTTCTTGGCATTATCCAGTTATGCATAGATAATTGTTTAGAAGATTGAATGCAGTCTTTGCTAATCTTTCTAAGCAATTTGCTGCCTTAATTTTTTTAGTTTACTGGTTAAAATTATGCATACCGCCTCCGCTAAAATTCTAGTTGTGGATGATGACCCAGCGATTCGCAATTTAATATTTCGATTTCTTAGTCAGAAAGATTACCTACTTGAGTCTGCTGTGGACGGTCAAAGTGCATTAAAGACTTTTGAACAATTCAACCCTGATTTAGTGATATTAGATGTTAATCTCCCTGATGCTTTAGGCTATAACTTATGTGAGGAGATGCAAAGAAATACTGATGTTTTTATTTTGATGCTGACGAGTAGATCAGATGCTGCGGATAAAAAAGAAGGTTTTTTGAAAGGTGCAGATGATTATTTAACCAAGCCTTTTGATCTTCAGGAATTGGAATATCGAGTTAAGGCTATTTTAAAAAGGCAGCGAACAGTTTCTACCTCGGAGAAGCAGCCTTTGGTATTTAGCAATATGGTTATTGATCCTGTTCGGAGAGAGGTAAGGATTAATGAGCAATTTATCCTTTTGACAGCTTTGGAATTTGATTTGCTACATTTTCTGGCTACTCGTCCAGGAAGAGTCTGGCGCAGAGAGGAACTGATTCAGAGTGTTTGGGATTATGACTATGTAGGTGACCAAAGAGTTGTTGATGTTCACATCGGTCAGATCCGCAAAAAAATTGAGATTGATTCAGCGGAACCATCTTTTATTCAAACTGTAAGAGGTGTTGGCTACAAATTTGAGGTTGATGCCGTCTCAGAAACTACCTAAAAATAAGTTGAACAGATTTTAATTTTAGCTATAGCTGCCAAAAATACTACTAAATATATCTAGACATATATTGAAGTTCTATCCCAAGCTGGAAACAGTTTCTTGAATCGCTTTTTTTTGCTCGGTATTGTAGTTCCAGTGTTCAAGAAAATCTTGATATTCACCACGACCATCCTTAAGCGTATTCTGAAGTCCTTGCAGCTCTTTTTCAACCAATTGTAGGTTAAGTTGCTGAATTAGATTACAAGTACGTTGGCAAACTTTTTGAGATCCTACGACACTCTCTAAATCATTATTCTGACTATGGATAACAACCATAGCGGAAGACATAGCTAAATTTTTGACCAATAATTCGCTAGATGTCTCCTCAGCAGATTTTAATCCAGCTAACACCCCTAGGGAAGGATTATCAGCCAAAGACATCTCGCTAGTCAAATAGGCAACAAAAAATCCTCTTCCACCGTTTTTGCTGCTCAATATAGACAAGACTCTTTGTTGAACTTCAGGTTCACTTAATTCGTTAGCATTGATTTGATTCATTAAAGCTTGAGTAGTGGCGATCGCTTGAGGAAAAGATAAAGATTCAGGGGAATTATTCATAACTAATTTTAATTGAGATTTAAAAATCTTGATAGAGCTTGAATCATCGATGGTGGCCAACGACGAATATTTTCAATCCAGTCAAGATCTTGATAGCGATTATCTAAACCAACGGCTGCGACCCAATTGCTTTCAGCTTCTCCTTGCTTTCCTTCTACCCATAAAGTTGCCGCCAAAGCAGCCCGCATATCAGAATACAGGGGATATTTACGAACTAAATTACGCATATTACGAATTGCTTCAGTGCGATCGCCTAGTTGATATTGGATCAAAGAAGCATTCCCCCTCGCCAGAGGAAAAGTTGGGGAGAGATTCGCAGCCTGTTGATAGTCATCTAATGCATCCTGCCATTGTTGCTGTCCTGCTTTAGCATTACCTCGATTATTTAAGGCTACTGGATCTTGGGGCGTGATCGATAACACATAATTATAATCGGCGATCGCCTTACTCCAAAGTTTTTGTCCTTCATAAGCAATTCCTCGATTTAAATAAGCATCAGGATATTCTGGGGCGATCTCAATGGCACGGTTAAAGTCAGCGATCGCTGACTCCAGTTTATATTGACCGATACGAACGTTACCACGGTTACTCCAAACCGCAGGATTGTCGGGAAACTTTTCCACCAAAGTTGTCCAATAAGTTTCTGCTCTAGCAAAGTCACCCTGTTGGGCAGCGCGAAAAGCTTGTTGGGCGATTTTGTCACCCTGAGCAATTTGTTGCTCTGTAAATTTCCCCTTCTCGACGCTTAATGCCCTAGCAGGTTGTACCAGTCCGACGGCAATAGTCAGGGAAAAAATGATCAATAAACCGATTAACCAGCGTTTCATATATCTTGTATGTTTGAGTCTTTATACCTAAGATATCTGAATCTGGAGCGTAATATACTAAGCCACTGCAATAGCTAAATTAAGTTTGATAAATTTGAGCAATTAAATCCGCCAAAATAATGACAAAAACCCAAAAATGTGCCATATACGAACAACGAATATATGTAAAATGCGATCAAAATAGTTTTATTGGCTATGCAAATACGTTTTTTTAGTAAACTGTCTCTATTTGTGATGATTCTATCCATTCCGCAATTCGTGACTTCGGCGACGGTTGCGCCATCACTGCTCTGCTCTAGGGCGCTGGCCGTAGAGATGAAAACTTTAGGCGAAGCTGGAGATACGGGAGAAATAGGAGCAAAGGGACAAAACGGTCGTAACAGTGACAACTTAACGGTGTTTGCTGATGGCTCATCGATGACGCTCGATTTAGCGGGAGGAAATGGGGCAACGGGATCGCCAGGAGAACCAGGCTACGATGCTTTTTGTGAACAGACAACGGAAAATGTTGGGCAAAATTTACAGGGGGCTGATGGTGGTAGTGGTGGAGATGGCGGAGATGGCGGAGTTGGGGGCAATGGTGGCTCTTTAACGGTCTATGCCACTAACAAGGAAGATCTCAAGCAGATTTATGTCATTGCTGCGGGGGGAGAAGGCGGTAATGCTGGAACATCAGGAGAAGGCGGAGCGGGTTGCGAATGCGATCGCCCTTCTTGGAACGAAAAAACCTGCTTTGGAGAACCTGGCAGTCCGAATTATAGCTGCACCACCGAAGAGTTCCTTTGTACCGATGGCTCTTCAGGGAGAAAGGGCAGGGAAGGCAGGAAAGGAGTCAAAGGTAAACTAGGCAGTTTAACCTTAATCAACATGGATAAATCTCTTTCCCCTGATGCCCCTGAAGTTACCGCACCGATTAGTGAATTACAAGGTCGGGGGTTCACTCTGTCGAAAAATATTTGGCAGAGTAAAGATGATGCTTCGGCTTTGTTTGCTCCAGGTTCAATTGTTGCTGACAAATATCAAGAATTGGTAGCACGTCATGAACATTCCGTTTTACTGGTGTGGGACGCGCCCCAGCCAGTGGAAGATTTTGCGGATCAGCAAATTACCTTGAGTCTGAAAGGAGAAAATGATGCCAATATTATTTTGCCCGAAGACCTCTGGTTAGAAACTAGAGCTTCTAAACGAGATAAACTGACGGAGTTATTTGTGTTTAATGCGGTGCGGACTAAAGATGTTGCTGATTTAAAAATTGATGGCTTATTTGGACAGGGGGCGAACTTAGAGTTAGATGTATTTGACGAGGCAGAAAAGTCAAATTTAATTGCTACCGAGTTTTCCCTTAAATATCGTGTCGGCGAAGAATCGGCAGATAAAAACTTCTTTGGTGGTAGCAGTACCGTTTATCAAACCAAGTATGAAGGAATAATTCCCCCAGAAGCGATCGCTCAATCAGGCAATTTATTTACCCTCAAGTTAGGACAACTGCCAATTCCCCCAGCCTATCTTCAGCCAGGATTAAAAGTAGAACTAGAAATAGTTGCTCAACGCTCTTTGGGGGACAACTCCCAAGTCAAGAAACTGTCTACCCGCACAGAGATTGAAGAGTCCAATTCTCGCTCCTAAACTCAGCTTAGAGGTTGAGAGATTGTTTCCATCGCCACGGCGATCGCCCTTTGAACCGCTGCCTCTTTATCCTCAATGACAATGGACTCCGCTGCGGTGCGTTGAGCGACGATGGCACAGACACAGGCAGCCTGAAAACCATATACACCAGCCATTTTGAATAATGTTCCGACTTCCATTTCATAATTTAAAATGTTGAGCTGGCGGTAGTCCGCCGTAATTCCTCGTAGCCAAGATTGAAGCTGGGGATTAGCCGAAGACTCAGTTCGCTCCTGTCCTTCATAAAAACTGTCTACGGAGGCGGTAATGCCTAAATGATAGGGAATATTCAATCGGCGAGCAGTTTCCACCAGGGCGACGGTTAAAAAAGGATCAGCAACCGCAGGATACTCTGGGGGAGCGATGTCTAAAGCTGCCCCTTGGCGACATAAACTTCCTTGAGATATAACAATGTCACCCACTGAAATAAAAGGCTGAATTGAACCCGATGTACCAACTCGAATAAACCGCTTAATTCCTACCTGTACCAGTTCATTTACTACGATACTTAAAGAAGGAGCGCCCATTCCGCTAGTAGCGACTAACATAGGCTTACCGTTAGGCAATTTGCCCAAATAACTATGGAGTCCACGATATTGAGAGAGTAATTTAACGTTTGCTAAATAAGTTTGGGCGATATAGTGCGATCGCTCAGGCTCTCCCGATAAGATTACCGATTGCGGGGCATCGGCACCAAGATCTGACTGACTAAAACCAAGATGATATTTCATTTTTGACTAGCTATAATCCAAGACGATTAAGTTAAAAATTATGTGTCAGGTTAACACTGATGATCGATCACTAAATAACAATTGACTGATACTGAACGATGGTAACTCTTGAAAAATTTTCCACAATTGTCTCTTGCTGCAAACACAGCACTGTAGGCAAACACTTGCCCGATGCCCTCTATGTCCATAGTGATGCTTTATCTGACCTCGATCCCGTGCTGAAAGAGTATGAGAGTCGAGCCAGAAATCTGGTCAATAACCTTGACCGCGCTACTATTGTCAAATTTGGCACTGATCGACCCAAAATTTCTTATTTATACTATCCCGATTTTGATCGCGATCCCCACCCTCAACTCCATCAAAGTATTATGGTGGATTTGATTACCGAGCAAGTATCAGTCAGACAATACCACAACTCCCACAATCCCCCCATTTTGCATCGGAAAGAAACTTTTGTGGGGAAAGACTATCCTCTCTATCAAACCTTTGCCGAATTAACCAAAGAAGAGGTTGCCTTGGGCTTATTAGACAATTCTCGACATATTGGTACTTTGCAGGAGTGGACCCGTTTGTTGTTACAGCAAGGAGTTTCTTTAATCGATCATCATGTCGCTTGTCCTGTGGACTCACCTGTGGCACAAAAGCGAACTATTTTAATCGAGCGACACAAAGCAGCGATCAAGCGCTCAGAGCTTTCCCGTCCCGTTAGAATCGCCCTGGAAGCTGATTTATTCCGAGCAGAGACCAGCTTTTTTGATTATGGCTGTGGTTGCGGTGAAGATATTAAGCAGATCAAGAGTCATGGTTATACCGCCTGTGGTTGGGACCCTTTCTATCGACCCAGTGGGGAAATTGAGTCCGCTGATATTGTCAACCTGGGCTATATTATCAACGTCATTGAAGATATCGCCGAAAGAAGACAGGCTCTCATTAAGGCTTGGTCGTTAACCCAGAGAGTATTAATTATCTCGGCACAGGTCTTAGTAGACGATCGCCGTCGTGGTTTAGTAGCCTATGGTGATGGAGTGGTAACTAACCGTAACACCTTCCAGAAGTACTACGAACAAGAAGAACTAAAACTATATATTGACCAGGTACTAGAGGTAGAGTCAATTCCTGCTGGCTTAGGGATTTATTTCGTCTTTCGTCAGGAAGCTGAAGCCGAGTTCTTCCGTGCTTCTCGTTTATATTCCCGCCTGAGTACTCCTCGTATTCAAACTAAGGTCAGGAATTTTGAAGACTACCGCGAATTACTCACCCCGCTGATGGATTTTTACACCAAAAGAGGTCGCTTACCAGCTAAAGGAGAATTAGCCTCAGAAGCAGCCATCAAAGGAGAATTTCGTAGTTTCCAGCGCGCTTTCAAATTAATTCTCCAGGCGACAGATCGCGCTGAGTGGGATGCGATCGCCGAAAAACGTCGCCAAGACCTGTTAGTCTATCTAGCATTAGGTAAATTCAGTGGTCGCCCCACCATCAGAAAACTCGCCCCTGAAATCAAAGCTGACGTTAAAGCCTTATTTGGCAGCTATAAACAAGCCTGCACTATTGCTGATATTCTGCTGATCCAGGTGGGAGACCTGCAAAAAATTGCTAATCTTTGTCAGACCAGTCAAGTTGGGAAACAACTCGATGGAGCTTTGGCGGTACATGTTAGTGCTTTAGAAAAACTGCCTCCTTTATTGAGGCTATATGAAGGCTGCGCTAGTCGTAATTTCTATCGCTTAGAAAACGCTAATATCATCAAAATTTACTACAACAAGCCCAAAATAACTTATTTAGTTTATCCAGAGTTTGATAATCAAGCCCATCCTGCTCTCCAGGCAACTATGGAAGTAGATCTGCATAATCTCTCTGTCACCTATCATGATATTTCTGACGAAACTAATCCTTTAATCCTGCATCAAAAAGATGCACTGGTTGCCCCCGATTATCCCAGCTATAAAAAGTTTGTGCGCCTAACCAAAAAAGAACAAAAGTCAGGACTATTAAAAAATTATGATGCAGTTCGTCGGCTTCACGGTTGGTTGCGCTGCTTGAGGGAAAATGAGATCGTGATTGAAGGACATCGGTTAAGCAATAGTAAGTAGCTCCACTTATAGTCATTCCAAATAATTTCCGTATGATTTTATGATGTCATCTAAAGTAGTACTTGGAGGGGAATAAATACGTCTTTTTTTGATAAGGAAACTCCAGAAAATAAAATATCCAAACCCATCCAGAAGCAGGACAGATATCAACAAACCAGTTTGGAAGGTGCGGTAAACGTTGAATCAGAGATTCAATTTCATTCATCTCTGATTTGGTGAGTCTGACTCCAGTAGGATAATTGGTTTGAATCAACTCAATTTTCGGGTGTTTTCCTTTCCAGGTCATAAAACAATTTAAATCTTCGATTCTCTGTGTTATTCATGAGGAAAGATTTTTAGATCTTTTGTCTTGTTCTGCTTTTTTGCTAATTCACCCCAGACATAATAACTATGAAACGGATTTTTATTACTGGCGCGAGTGGTTGTATTGGTCACTATCTGACCGAAGCTCTTATCCAAAATACCGACCATGAACTGTATCTGCTAGTAAGAAATCCCGATAAGCTTAAGTTTGATTATCAGGCTCGTCCAGGAATTCATCTTTTGCTGGGGGATATGTCCCACATTGAGGAATATAGGGATTTGCTGCTCAACCAGATTAACATCGCTATTTTGGCAGCCACCGCTTGGGGAGGAAAAGAGGAAACCTATGAGATTAATGTGGTTAAGACTTTATCGCTGATTAACCTGCTCAATCCCAGTATTTGTGAACGAATTATTTATTTTTCTACTGCTAGTATTTTAGACCGCAACAACAAGCCCTTGTTACCAGCAAGTCAGTTGGGACATGATTATATTCTTACCAAGTACCAGTGTTTTGCTCAACTTCCAGAGCAGGCGATCGCTGATAAAATTATCGCCGTATTTCCGACTCTAGTCTTTGGGGGAGAGGAAAATAAACCCTATTCTCATCTGAGTGCGGGGATTACCGACGTAACTAAATGGATTGGCTTAATTCGTTGGTTTAGTCTAGATGGTAGTTTTCACTTTATCCATGCCCAAGACATTGCTCGCGTAATTAGCTATCTGGTAGAAAACCCCGATTACTCTCCTTCCCCAGCAGCAGCCAAAGGGGAAATAGACTGCCTGGTATTAGGTAATCCTGCGATCTCTGTAGATCAGGCGATCGCCGAAATTACCAACTATTTTCACCAACAGGTATATTTCCGCATCCCCCTATATATCTGGCTCACCAATATCTTTATCAAGCTGTTTCGGATTCAGATGGATTCCTGGAGTCGCTTCTCCCTCGACTATCGCCACTTTACCTACGCCAACCCCGTCACCTCTGGCAGTTTTGGCTTGCCAAACCACTGTTCCACCATCGCCGAGTTAATGGCGGTGTCAGGGGTTTGATTTAACTGTTGCCTGTTAACTGTTAACTAACTGTTTTTGAAACCGATTACGGTCGGGTAATTCTTGCTCTAGATAGCGCAAACGAGGTTCCCGATAGGCGATCGCCACCACCATCAAGTTAATTACCCCCAAGATTACCAGCAGTAAAGTAACCCCCTGTCCCATACCTGTATTGATTACCTTCCCAATCACCTGGGCAACGATACCCCCTTCTGCCATCAATGGGTTCAAAACATTATCCACTAAAGGCCCTGCCAGCAGATAAGCACAGATCGCCAGCGATCGCTCTAGGGTTTGTTGGAGGGCAAATACTCGACCCTGAAGTCGGGTGGGAACTTTACTCTGCCAAATGGCTTGGTTACAGCTCACAATAATCGGCTGGGAGAATAAATAGCCGAAGATCCCAAATGCCAAGACCACTGGGGAAATTTTCAGACCCCCAACTAACACAATCAATCCCTGAAACCCAACAAAATAAATGATTGCTTGTACACGGTTACTAGGGCCAGACCACAAGCTCATTAACACGCTCCCGACCAACATACCACAGCCCCCAACAGATAGGACAAAACCCAGTTCTGCTGTCGATCCTGGTTGATAGAGCAGCGGCCAGAGAACGACTTCAATCATCCCCATAGTGAAATAGCTGATGGCAATAAAACAGACTAATCTTACTAAACCTGGTCGTAGGACAATATAATTCCACCCCGCCACAGCATCGGCAACCACTTGATTCAGCACCTTGTTTCTTTTTCGGTCAAAGCGCTTAACATCGGGAAACTTGACACTCACTAAGGTCAAAATGGCGATGATAAAGGTACTTGCATCAATACATAAAATAGTTTTTAAGCCAACGTGATGGAGCAAAATACCAGCGATCGCAGGAGAAGCGATTTTAGCGATCGCAAAGGAAGCCTGTACCATCCCATTGGCGCGAATCAGGTTGTTGGCTGGCACAAGTTGGGCAATCGATGCTGTGTAGGCAGGCTGCTGAAAAGCATTGAGACTAGAGGAGGCGATTAAGGCCAAATATATCTGCCACACCGCCAGGCTATCTGTCCAGACTAAGGACAAAATGGCGATCGTTACCAGTCCTGTTCCTAAATCACTCATAATCATAGCAAAGCGCCGATTCCAGCGGTCAACTAAGACCCCCGCTAAGGGAGAAATAATTACCTTCGGCAGGTACATAAAGAGAATTGTCAGGGCAAATTGAGTGATGGTGCCGTTGTCTTGATACGTCTGGTCGAGAATCCAAAACCCCAGGGCAAATTCCGTCAGCTTTGTTCCTAACAAAGAGATGACTTGTCCCACCCAGACGATAAAAAAAGTTTGCATAGAGAATTATTTAGTATTTAGCTATCACTCAACGGCGATAAAAATTGGGTAATAATGAATAATTGTTAAAAAGGTGTTCCAACTATAGTTGCTGTAGTGGATTATGCATAGCATCTATAAGAAATTCTAATGTAAATGATCCCAACCTGTAATCAAGACTACAAAATAGCCCAGAAGATTGCTCCTGTAGGAGCATGATCAAGATTATCATAGTAGTCAATAATTTGTAGCTAGGGATATTTCCTCCGACTACAACTAACATTTTAACAATTTCAACTACTGCGATTAGGTTCCTTCTAAGCAAGGACATCGCCAACCTGAGAGAAAACCCTCAGATCTAGCTCACCTATAATTGTGACTAATGATGTCTACGATTTTAATGTTTTAAACTAAAATCAGAGGCGGTAACAGAATTAGTGGAAATTAATGGCAAGGGCGGAGAATCACAAAGATAATTACTACTTGATTTTGGGTGTAGCCCAAGAGGCGAGTCTCAAGGAAATTAAGCTGGCTTTTCGTCGTTTAGCCCGTGAATATCATCCTGATTTGAATCCCGACGACCCAGTATCGGCGGAAAAGTTCAAGCAGATCTCCCAAGCCTATGATGTGCTATCCGACACTACGAGGCGATTACGTTATGATCGAGATTTTACGCGATCGCAGCCCCCTACTCCCCGTAAAAATCATCAGTCATCCTCCACGACATTGCCGAAAACCCCCTTGGATTACTATAATCGCGGCTTGTTAAGGACTCAGGCAAAAGACTACCGTCAAGCAATTGATGATTATAGTCAAGCAATCAAGCTTAATCCGAGATACGTCGATGCCTATTTAAAAAGGTGCGAAATGCGCTATAAGTTGGGGGATAACCAAGAAGTCTTAAATGATTGCCAAGCGGTGCTGAAGATCGATGGAAGGGTGGCAAAAGCTTATTATTATCAGGGTCGAGCGCGTTACAGTTTAGGATATATCGATCCTGCTATTGAATCTTACAGTTCGGCGATCGCTCAGGATCAAAGTTATGCTCAAGCTCACTATTATCGAGGCGTGGCATACAAAGAGTCCCAGAATGTTGCCTCGGCGATTACTGATTTAACCCTGGCAGCCAAACTGTTTCGACAACAAAAAAACCACGACGCTTATCGTCGAACGCAAAACACCGTTAATGAGCTAAGTAACAATGACCAGGTTTTTCGTCATGAAAGCTTGCTGTATAGTTTTTTCAACACGCTGGGTTTATCGTTAGTCAATCCTGGAGGAGGATTGCTACCAGCATTTTCTCGCCTAGACCACAAGCAATTGCAGCAGGTGGGAGGGATTTATGGCCTGTTATCTGCTTTATGTTTTGTCGGTAGCTTCTTGATGACAGGAATATCCTTCTCTCCTACTGTACCCATCTGGCAGCTATTTTTAATTGGGTTGATTCCTTTTATCAGTTTGGTACTTACAGGAATGACCTTGCGGGGATTGTGGCATCGTCGAGGTAGTTTCACTACAGATATTTTTATTGCGGGGATAGCGATCGCTCCCTTGGCTTTGGTAGCGGTGATGATTGGATTTGTCTCTATTTCAACTTTATCCATCGTCATTCCGTTAATGTTTTTAGGGGGTTCCTATAGCGCCCTCGCTTTGCAAGCAGGCTATCTACAAGTGCTAAACATGACCGAAGCTAAAGCTGCTTTTGTGGTTGCTCTGATGCTGATGTTGAATAGCTTTATATCTTTCGTGTTGATCTCTAAATTTATTGTTTAATTAATCTTTAATTTTTATTTGTTGTTATTTTAGAGTAGCGATCGGGAATTCTAGATCCAGTATTCTACAGCTAGTTGTTGAAATGACAATTTTAATTTAATGAATGCAGAAGAGTTAGTACTGCTCTACCAACAAGGCGATCGAGATTTTAGTCGTGCTAATCTCAGTCAAATTCAGATTTTACAGGTAGATTTAGTCAACATCGATTTAAGCCGAACTGAGCTAGATTGGGCAAATTTTAGTGGTACTAACCTTACAGATGCCAATTTTAGTCGGGCAAATCTCAGCAATGCTCGATTAATCAAGACCAATATGGCAAGAGCCAATTTAAACAGTGCAGATTTAGCAGGAGCAGATCTTAGCTGGGCTAATTTAGAAGATGCCTCTTTAGCGAGGGTAGACTTGAGCGATGCCAATCTGAGCCAATCATTTTTTTGTGGTGCTAACTTAGCTGATGCGGATCTGAGTGGAGCAAATCTCAGTCGAGCTAACTTGAACGGAGCAAATCTTAGTCGAGCTAACTTGAGCGGTGCCGATTTGACGGGGGTTAATTTAAGCGGTGCTGATTTTACTCGTGCAGATTTGAGCGAGACTGATTTTACCAATGCGAATCTCAGCTTTGCTAGCTTTAATCGAGCTGATATGAGTGGCTGTAATTTACGCCAATCAAATTTAGAGCTGGCGACTTTACAGGGTGCAAACCTCCGCTCGGCTAATTTACGTAGCGCCATCTTAGCAGGGGCTGTCTTAAAAGAAACGGATCAAGGAAATAGTAGCCTCGCAACTATCTCACAACTAAGCTTGTCAAATTTTCAACAAGATCACAAAATCGATTTTTGTTCTGCTAACCTCAAAGGGGCAAACTTACAGAATGCTAACCTACAAAATGCTAACTTTAGATTCGCTCTCCTGTTTAAAGCGACTTTGGAAAAAGTCAACTTAGAAAGTGCTAGCTTGGTAGACGTGTATTTAAGAGGTGCTAATTTAAGAGGTGCTAATCTTAAAGGGACTATTTTAAGTGGAGTCAACTGGAAAGGAACAGTTATGCCCGATGGAACAACTCACCCTTAGATATAGGTAGTCGTTAGTAGCTAGCTATAAACCTAAGATCATACGAGCCACAGAGAAGTAGATTAGGACTCCGAGAACATCGACGGCAGTGGTAATAAAGGGCGCAGACATGAGGGCTGGATCTAAACCTAAACTGCGAAACAAAAACGGTAATGCCGAACCAGCTACGGAGGCCAAAAAAGCGATCGCAATCAGACTAATGCCGACAGACATGGCGACTGCCAAGCTTCCCTGGAGAAAATACGCCCAAACCGTTGCCATGCTACCCAACACCAACCCTAGCAAAATACCAGCCGCTGCTTCGCGAAAAACAACTTTTCCTGCCCCCATATTCTGAATTTCATCGGTATTTAAGCCTCGGATCACTACTGTAGAGGACTGTGCGCCGACATTGCCTCCCGTGCCAGTTAAGAGGGGAATAAAGGCTGCCAGAATTACCACCTGTTGTAACAAGTCTTCTTGGGAGCGAATAATTGCCCCTGTTACCGTATTGGTAAGTAATAAGATAAACAGCCAGACCACACGGCGACGAGCCACAGTCCATAAGTTGGTTTGAAAATAATTGTCTCCATCAGACTGTACCCCACCCAGGGCATAGATATCTTCTGTGGCTTCCCGCTCAATAATATCGATCACATCATCTACCGTTACTACCCCCACTAAGCGCTCTTCGCTATCTACCACGGGTAATGCCAGAATATCGTACCGTTGAATTGTGCGGGCGACTTCTTCTTGATCGGTATCAGTATGCACAAAGACCACATCGCGGGTCATAATCTCTGCGAGGCTGGTATCTGGGGCAGCAATTACCAAATCTCTTAGGGAGACGATCCCCGTTAACTGTCGAGAATTGCTGGTGACGTAGAGATAGTAAACGATTTCCGAGACATTCGCCAAGCTCCTAATATGTTCTAAAGTTTGGCTAACGGTTAGAGCTTCCTTGAGGGAGATGTATTCGGGGGTCATAATCCGCCCCGCCGTGTCCTCTCCGTAGCCCAGTAAAATAGCTGTCGCTTGGCGTTCTTTGGGGCTTAATTGCGATAGTAGACGGCGCACCACTTTGGCAGGTAGCTCATCAAACATCCGCGCGCGATCATCAGGAGACATTTTATCGACAACATCAAGTACTTCCTGCCGTTTAAATTCTTGAATTAGAGCCTGTTGAACATCAGTATTGAGATATTCATAAACCTCGATCGCTTCTCCTTTGGAAAGCAAGCGAAAGGCAATTAGCTGAATAGCTTCTGGTAAACCTTCAATTGCCTCGGCAATATCGACTGGCTGTACGGGAATTAAAAGCGACTTTGCTCCCTGGAGATTGCCACTTTCTAAAAGTAATTCTAGCTGGGATCTAACTAGTTGCCGTAATTCATTATGTTTAGTTCCATTGGGTGTCATACATCACGTCCATTAATCGGATTTTATTATTGCTTAATTCATCTTTACTATCAGCCTCTAAAACACTCTTTATTCAACCATTAGCTATCAGATCTGACTCATTTGTTATTTTTTAAGATTATTTTTCGTCTTTTAATGAATCCTTTCAATTCGACTGTGTTAATGTACTAGAAAATAGAGATTTTAATTCGGTAGATGCGTTTGTTTCAATTTGTCATAACCTCTGGACTATCTTATAGATTGACCGCGAGAGAGGGCGAGGTTTCCTTATCCGAAGGTGTATCCTTTAGGACGCCATCTCTAATCGCGGTGTTGACGATAAATCGGCAAGCTTTCTTTCCCAATACTGATCTCACAATGATCTCAAAATAATTTCGCAACTCAGGAGACGATCTATGTCAATCTATGTCGGCAATCTTAACTACGACGTCACTAAAGAAGATCTTACGACTGTTTTTGAAGAATACGGTACCGTATCTAGAGTTTCTCTGCCCTCAGATCGTGAAAGTGGTCGTCCCAGAGGATTTGGGTTTGTCGAGATGAGCAGTGAAGAAGAGGAAACCAAGGCGATTGAAAATTTAGACGGTGCTGAATGGATGGGCAGGGAACTGAGGGTGAATAAGGCTAGACCCCGTGAGAATAATCGTGGTGGTGGTGGCGGTAATCGTAGTTTTGAAGGTTCTTCCCGCAATTACTAGACTCAAGTAAGGTGAGTTCCACTAATTACCTGGTTTTAAAACAGTAACAGCATAATGTTCAGGGGATAAATATCTTTGAGCGATCGCCCGTAATTGTTCTGGCTGAAGTTGACTAATAATCTGCGGATAGAGGGCAGATTGGGCTGCGGTTGCCACAATGTTATAAAAGCCATAGACGCTAGCTAGCTGGCTGGGGGTTTCGGTGGAGAAGATATAATCATTGATTAGCTGTCTCTGGGCGCTGGCAATTTCTGCGGGGGGAATTAAATGGTGTTGTAGTTGGTGAAGGCGATCGCAGATCGTCTGTTCCACTATTATCAGATGTTCTGTCTCCAGCAACGCACCGATGGAAAACAGACTGGAGTCTTTTTGGAGAGATAAACTACAGTCAATATCTAGCACTAGCTGTCTTTCTTCCCGCAATTCCCTAGTTAATCCAGAACTGCGTCCCCCTGTTAAAATCAGGGCAATTAAATCCAGGGCGATCGCTTCGGTTAAAGACTCTGAACCAGGACAAATCCAAGCCATTAAGAGCCGTGCTTGCTCAATTCTGGGTAAATATAACTCTTGACGACGAATCGTAGTTATAGGGGGTTCTACCTCGATGGTAGTGGGCGGGCATTCAGAACGCACGCTAAACTCGCTAAAATTCTCGTGAACTAATGCCAAAGCTTGTTCCTGTTGGATACCTCCCACCATAATGATGGTCATGTTTTCTGGTTGATAATGGGTGCGATGGAAGCAGCGCATTTGATTGG
>JBEANW010000168.1:0-10371 GCA_041165225.1 Cyanobacteriota bacterium
ACCTGAGATGGCGGTGTTAGTAGTATGATCAGGAATAATTTGGCTGAATACAGGGAGGCTAACCGCTAAGTAAGTTCCTACTATCGTGCTGCTGAAGATAATTAGCCGTTGCATCATGAGAATCAAAACTCTAAGAACCTGTCTATTTGGCTCTTATAATTCCCATAAATCAATTAATAATCAACTTTACTTAAAAACTCCGAACTATTTCCCCGCAGATATTAAATCCAAATGATAACGATATAAAGCCACTGGGCGATCGCCTGCGGCAAAGTAATCAGGATCTTGAGGAGAGAGATAAATTGCGGTAATCTGTTCGGCACTGATCTCACCAGAGTTTAATAATTTATAGCTAGAGGTGATTTCGACTTCATTCAGATAAAGCCTTGCAGGGGATCTAAATAGCTGTTGGGTAACTTCAGTGGCAATAAATTGAGCATCTCCAGGAATTTCTCGACCTCTGCCTGTTATTTTAGAAATTAGCTTCCGTTCTCCTTTAAGGAAAGTAATTTGTTGATTCGGGTTCTCAGGGTCAATTTTTACTTTATAGACATTATCATTTCCTAAATATGCCTCCGCAATCTTGGTGGCATTAAATGCCCGATCAGCCACCACCACAAGTTGCTTAGATTTGAATGCTGATAATCTTCCTGAAGGGGAAGTTGCATATTCTGTGCCAAATCTCACTTGAAAAGCGATCGCCTGCCGAAGATATTTTTCATTATCCTCAAATCCAGGAGTGACAATCTTTGGTGCTAGAGGGGCAATTTGCTCTGTCAGAGTACTAGTTACATTCCAAGTTCCCGCCATCCACTCAGGATATTCTAAGTCTCCTTTGGCAAGCTTAACAGCAGGTTTATTTGTCCATTGAGGAAACTGTTCTAGGCGATCTGACAAAGAAGCAGCGATCGCCGTTGAGTGAAAGCCGAATAAAATCAGGCAAATTAAGATAATCTTGGTAATCTCACAGAATTGATCTCTAAAAGCTTTAAAAGCGGTATTGTCCCTCATTAATCATGGCTCAATATACTATTAGCATCATTATCCCAGTTCTTAACGAAGCTACGACCATTAAACAAACTTTGGGACAATTAACCCAGTATTCAGGAATAGAAATTATTGTCGTTGATGGGGGAAGCCAAGATGAAACGGTGGCGATTACCCATCGGGTACGCTTCGCGAACGCTAAAACTTCAGCCAAAGTTATCACTGTGATCGGCAAAGGTAGAGCAGGACAAATGAATGCAGGAGCCAATTTAGCCCAGTCTGAGATCTTGTTATTTCTTCATGCAGACACTCAATTACCCGCTAACTTTATTAATTTAGTCACCAAAACCCTCCAACAACATCAGACTATTGCTGGCGCGTTTGAATTAACTATTGATGGTTCGGAGATGTCTTTGCGCTGGGTGGAAATGCTGGTGAAATTGCGATCGCGTCTCTTATGCCTTCCCTATGGCGATCAAGCAATCTTTATCTCTAAGTCGGCTTTTATGCAGACTGGGGGATTTGCTGATTTACCAATTATGGAAGACTTTGAGTTTATTAGCCGCATCAAACGTATAGGTAAAATTGCGATCGCTCCTGCTGCGGTAACAACTTCTGATAGGCGCTGGCAAAAGCTAGGAGTTTGGCAAACTACCCTGATCAACCAACTAATGATTGCAGGTTATTACTTAGGCATTTCCCCCACAAAGCTCAGTCAGTTCTATCGTCGAAGGAGAAAACATGAGTGATGGACTTAAACCGTTTCTAGTCGGAAAACTATAGTTTTTTTAGGGGTCAAGGGAAAGGGTCAAGGGGAAAGGGGAAAAGTAGTACCTCCTGGTTCTGGGAATTTCTATATATACGCCTAGTTAGTGTGAATTAGCTGGTAACTCCGAACTCCGAACTCCGAACTCCGAATTCCGAACTCCTAAATTCTCCAACCTAATTTAGTCGGTTGCTGATAGATCTTCTTCAAGGTATTAATATCTCCCACGGAAATAGCAGGAGGATCGCTTACCTGGGAAAAATATAGAGCATCGCTTGATTTGGGGCTATGACCCCAAATGCCCAAAGCATGACCAAATTCATGACGGATGGTAGCGAGGAGAGATACCCCCGCGAAATTTGGGCTGACCTCCATTGTCATCCGAAACGCGATCGCCACAGGATCTTTAGTTAAATAAAACTTGTAGTTAGTTTGGGCGGTAACTGCTCTGGGAATGTCATACAATCCTGTGTCAGGATCTAACTTAACCGATCTTGCGGGGGAAGATCGCAACACTAAGATATCTGCTGTCTCTTTGTCTGTTACTTCCTTAAGAGGTAAATAAACGTTCCATTCGGCGATCGCTTTTCTGGCTGCTGCCGTCCACTGTTGAAAACGCTGATTAGCTGCGGTATTTTCTGGTGGAACAGAGTCCACATAGACTTTCAGGGGAAACTCAGACCACACTAAATAGCCCAAAGGCGTTGTTTCAATCTGATCAAAGTAATCTCTCTGGTTATTTTGTTCCCAGAGGGAGAGCGACTGGGGTAGAGTATGAACCTTTAGGGGAGTTAGGTTTCCAGGATCTGGAGGTTGTGAAGATACCGCTTGAGGAGAAACTAAGCACACCAAACAAACGGCGATCATTGTAATGAATATTGTAATTATCGTCCCTTCAATTCGAGATCGCCAAATGGTAGGGGCGAACGGCGACGCGACGTAAGGAGCTAATCCTTTAGGGCGTTCGCCCTGATGTCGTTTGCCTCTAAATCCCCAATCTTTGATAAATTTCATCCAAGTTTTTCAGATGATGGTTAGGATCAAAACAAACGTCAATTTCTTCAGGAGATAAAGTCTTAGTCACAGTTTCATCCTGGGAGATTAATTTACGGAAGTCGCCGTCACTCTTATTCCAGGCTTCATGAGCGCAGCCCTGAACCACACGGTAGGCATCTTCGCGGTTCATCCCTTTTTCTACCAGCGTCAGCATAACTCGCTGACTAAAGATTACTCCACCATAGACATTCATATTCCGCTGCATATTTTCAGGATATACCAACAGGTTTTTCACTAAGCCAGTCATCTCTTTCAACATAAAGTGAGTCAGAATGCAGCTATCAGGTAGAATCACCCGTTCTACGGAACTATGAGAAATATCTCGTTCGTGCCAGAGGGCGACGTTTTCTAGGGCAGCTACAGCGTTTCCCCGCACAATCCGCGCCATTCCCGTCAATCTCTCCGAACGAATGGGATTACGCTTGTGGGGCATGGCTGATGAGCCTTTTTGCTTTTTAGAAAAGAATTCTTCTACTTCCAGCACATCCGTTCGCTGAAGATTCCGAATCTCCACGGCAAAACGTTCAATCGAAGCAGTCAGCAGAGCTAATTGCTGGACATAATCCGCATGGCGATCGCGAGAAATCACTTGAGTAGAGGCGCAATCGGGTTCTAAACCAAGTTTCTGACAGGCGATCGCTTCAATTTGCGGATCTACATTGGCATAAGTACCCACCGCCCCCGAAACTTTACCGACACCAATCTCTTTTTGTAATCTTACTAGGCGATCGCGATTACGTAATACTTCTGCTAGCCAGCCTGCTAGTTTAAAGCCAAAGGTAATGGGTTCGGCATGAATACCATGAGAACGCCCAACCATTACCGTGTAGCGATGCTGCTGTGCCTGATAACGAATTGCCTGAATTAATTCTTCGAGACTCTCTAAGATGAGATTGAGGCTAACTACCATCTGGAGCGCCAGACCTGTATCTAAAACATCTGAGCTAGTCAAACCCAAATGAATATATCTGCCTGCATCCCCAACATACTCATTGACATTGGTTAAAAAGGCGATCACATCGTGACGCACTTCCGCTTCAATCTCTAGTACCCTTTGGGGGTCAAAATTAGCTTTGGCTTTGATTTCATCAACAGCTTCTTGAGGAGTATAACCAAGCTCTGCCTGTGCTTCGCAGACTGCTATTTCAACCTGTAGCCATGTTTTGAGTTTATAGTTATCAGTCCAAATTTCGCCCATTTCGGGCAGAGTGTAGCGTTCAATCACGGTCTGTTTAGCGGAATACAACCGTTAATTGTACAACTATGTTTACCCATTATGTTCGCTCATCTGGACTAAATCTATTTCTGAGAAGCTGGCAACAGGACTTGAACCTGCGACCGGCTGATTACAAATCAGCTGCTCTACCAACTGAGCTACGCCAGCACTAAAAATATATGATAGCAGACTATTTAACTAACTGCTTAACTAACGGGGATTTTTTTGATCCCCACCCACCTAATGAAGCCCTAACCCCTATGCCATACTGCTTTCAATCGCCCACCTAGCTAATTCAGTGCGGTTGTTCAAACTAGTTTTATTGAGCATGTTGGAAACATGGCTTTCAATAGTCCGCTGACTCACGTTGAGCTGATTAGCAATTTCACGGTTTGCCATGCCTTTAGCGACTAGCTGAACTACTTTCGTTTCTGTAGGGGTTAATTCCACATTATGAGGAACAACTATGGTTGGCGCACCCTCTAAACCTTTATGACGACCGTTTTCCCAACGTTTGATTTGCTTGAGAGAAGACTCTACCTGAGCAACTAGTTCTTCTGGTTCAAAAGGTTTAGACATATATACATCAGCCCCTTCATTCAAACCCTTAACTCGATCCTGGCTTTGTCCTTTAGCAGAAAGAAACAGTACAGGAATTCGATTGGTTACAGGCTCTTCACGAATGTGCTTCACCAGGGTGTATCCGTCCATTTCTGGCATCATCACATCACAAATAATCATGTCTGGCACCAGATTATCTAAAAGCTCGAGGGCTTCTCGACCATTTTCGGCGGTGTCTACGTTATAGCCCCTAAATTCGAGGTAATCTTTGACTAGTAAGATTAGATTCGGATCGTCATCTATGAGCAGCAGCTTTTTGTTGTCTTTCAGGGAGTTATCTTTCATAGGTGTTAATGATTAGTTTTTAGCTTAGGTCTGGTTATCTGCTCTAAATGGTGTTACTACTTTATATTTAAGTCTGGAAGGAATAGCCGAGTTAATAAACTTAAGAATATGTTAATTACAGTAGGGATCAGCAATTTCTGATGCACTGAGTTAATGGTGAAATTACACAACATCCAATTTAACCTCAATTTTGCTTTTCGACACCTTTTAAGTTTAAATATTTAGAACTCAGGCTGAGTAAAAGGTACAGTCTCTTGGTTTTTAAAATAGAATATTAATAGCGTCTAAAATTAATTATTTAAAGATATGTATTAAATAAATATTTTAGATTTCATTTATTTCACGAATTTCATTGATCCTTTTAACTACGATATTTAAAGTCAAATAAAATTTACTAACTTTGATTGATCACAATTACCTTATTTTTCAGCAGAATGATTACTTTCACAGAACAATTCAATACGCTAATTAAATCCCGTCGCTCCACCAAACCCAGACTATTCAATGGCAAGAAGATTGATGATGAGATTATCTGGCAGATCTTGGAAAATGCTAATTGGGCTCCCAATCATGGCTTGACTCAGCCTTGGCGATATCAGGTTTTTACTGATGCAGGATTGATTAAACTAGCAGAGTTTCAGGCAGATTTATATCAAAAAACTACTGCTCCAGAAAAGTTTAAATTAGAGAAATACGAGAGAATGCAAAGTAATATTCTTAAGTCTTCTCATGTAATTGTTATCTGTATGGCACGACAAAAATCAGAGACAATTCCCGAAATAGAAGAGATCGAAGCAGTAGCCTGTAGTGTACAGAATATGGCGTTAACCGCAGCCACTTACGAAATCTGTAGTTTTTGGGGGTCTGGGGTCGTGACTTATACTCCTGAACTAAAAGAATTTCTGGGATTGGGAGAAAAAGATCACTGTTTGGGATACTTATATTTAGGGTATAGTGATACTCCAACTACTACAAGTCATCGTCGTTCAATTAAAGAAAATGTAATTTGGATTAATTGAAGATAGTTTTGAATCAAGTAAGTAGATAAGAATTAGTTGATGGATAATAAATCTAATAATTCTGCTTCACTAAGCCGTTGCAATCCTAGTTTTTCAGCCTTAGCTAATTTAGATCCTGCATTTTCTCCTAATAATAAATAATCGGTTTTTTTGCTAATTGAGCCAGTGACTTTTCCTCCCGCCTGTTCAATGAGTTTCTTTGCCTCATCCCGTTTGAGGGTAGGTAGAGTGCCAGTAATTACAAAAGTTTTACCCAAGAAAACCTGATCAATTTGACCGTCAGAAGTTGTAAGGACGTGACCCCTGAATTCATTCAGGGGCTTGTGCCGTCCTGTTACAGGTTCAGAAAATTGGAGTCCTGTGGCTTGTAACTGTTGAATTAAAGTTTGGTTATTGGCGATTCTCACCCACTCAAAGACAGACTGAGCAATTTCTTCCCCAATGCCATAAACAGCTTCGATCGCTTCAAAAGAGGCTTGAGATAATTCTTCAATGGTGGGAAAACTTTCGGTGAGAATTTTGGCATTAACACTACCTACGTAACGAATTCCCAGACCGTATAGCAGTCGATCATAGGGTTGATTTTTCGATTCGGCGATCGCCTTAACTAAATTCTCCGCTGATTTTGTTCCCATCCGTTCTAAACCAGCAATCTGTTCCACGGTAAGGGTATATAAATCGGCTACGGAATGCACCAGATTATTCTGCATCAATAAAATCACTATTCTTTCCCCCAAGCCCCGAATATCTAAAGCATTACGGGAAGCCCAGTGAATAATATTGCCTCGAACAATAGCAGGACAAGCTAGATTGACGCAACGGGTAACGGCTTCGGTTTCAGGACGCACCAAGAGAGAGCTACACTCAGGACAGATGCTCGGCATTTGATAGGGAATAGTGCCAGGGGGACGTAGATCTGGTAATACCCTGACTACATCAGGAATAATCTCCCCTGCCTTGCGAATAATTACCGTATCCCCCACCCGCAGATCCAGTTCTGTAATGCGATCGCTATTGTGGAGAGTAGCTCGCTGTACCGTAGTGCCAGCAAGCTGCACAGGCTCCATGACTGCCATCGGGGTAACTGCCCCTGTACGCCCCACATTAATAATAATGTCTTTGACGATAGTGGGAGTTTCTTCCGCAGGATATTTGAGGGCGATCGCCCAACGAGGAAATTTCTGGGTAAATCCAAGCTGTCGTTGTAGTGGATAGTCGTTGAGTTTCACCACCACCCCATCCGTCATATAGGGAAGCTTCTTTCTCTCTGTATCCCATGACTCAAAGTAATCTGCCACCTCAGCTAAAGACTGACATAGCTGCCGATGAGGATTAACTAAAAACCCCATTTGCTGAAGCAATTCTAGAGATTCCCACTGGGAATTGATTTCCTGGTTCTCCACTTGGAGAGTATAAGCAAAAAAATTGAGTTTTCGTTGGGCAACAATCTTCGGATCAAGCTGCCGTAGAGTTCCCGCTGCTGCATTACGAGGGTTAGCAAATAAAGCTTCTCCCAAGTTCGTTCGTTCCTGATTAATGGCAGCGAAAACATCTAGAGGTAAAAAAGCTTCCCCCCGAACTTCTACCCTGGCAGGAGGATGAGCTAAATTCAACTTGAGAGGGATGGTGCGGATAGTTTTCACGTTTGGCGTAATTTCTTCTCCCATCACCCCATCACCACGAGTTGCCCCCCTAACTAGAATGCCGTGGTCATAGGTAAGAGCGATCGCATTACCATCAATTTTTAATTCACATACATAGCTAAATTCAGGTAAATCTTCTAGCTGCTTTTGCCAACGGGTTTCCCATGCTTTAAATTCCCGATCACTAAAAGCATTCTCTAAACTATAGAGAGGAACATTGTGTTTGACAGAAGTAAACTTAGTGGCAAGGCGATCGCCTACTCGTTGGGTAGGACTATCAACAGTAATTAATTCTGGATACTCAGTTTCTAAATCTTGTAGCTGCCGATATAACTGGTCATACACTCCGTCTTCCATCAAAGGATTATCCATGACGTAATAGGCATAACTCGCTTTTTGTAACTGTTCCCTTAGTTGGGCAACTTTCTGTTTAATTTGTGGAGTCACTGCCATAGTTTTGAGGATAACGGAGCGTCAACTAAGATAAGCCTAGTGTGAATTAATTTAATTAGTTTTTAGTTTTTTTAGGACAATCATTGGATATTGGAAATTTTTCACAAAGAAATTAGGAAATTTTTCCTCAAGATTGTACAGCAGAGTGAATATTTTCTCCCCCAGTTTATTGTTCGGAATCAAGATTTTTTGATGAGGGGCGAAAAATGAACGCCAAGGCAAGATCTCGATCTCAGCTTCATTCCGAAACTGATCCCACCAGCTAATTGGATGTGCAAAGGCATATAGTTTAGCTTCTTCTTCTTCCCCAGCCTTACCACTCAACTTTTGCCAGACTTGCTTAAGCTGACGCAAGGGTGATACGAAATACTCAACTAAGGTGTCGGGATTTCGATAGACAATAATTACTGGTTGACCTGGTTTAGTTACTGCCAGTAATTTTCTCACTGCTTCTGCTTGCTTCTCTTTGTCCATGTGATAGATAGTATGCAGACTAATGGCACAATCGAAAAAATTCGGTTCTAATTCAAGATCGAAAAAACTACCATGCAAAAATACACCTTGATCGCCGATTTTCTTTTTGGCATCAGCTAAAGCTTTGGTCGATAAGTCCACACAATACCTTTTCTGGAAATTTTGCGAATATTCTAGGTATTCCTGATAAGGAATAGGGCCAGATGCCATGTCCAGCATCTTATCTCCCTGGGCAGGAATATGTCTTGCGACCCTCAATCGACATTTGTCGTTATATTCTTGAGCAAGCTCTCGCAAATCTTCAAATCTTTTAGTATCCTCGTATACTTCGGCTTCTGTTTCCCAACCAACAGTATTATAAAAATCTGATATGTTTTTTTCTGCGCTATTTAACATATAAAACCTAGAACCTATATCTTTAATTAGACTAATGAATTCCACAACTTATTATAGATTATGTGTCAATATCCATCTAAGTAGTCATGCAAAATCAAGTACCTAGTTAAGATCGGGAAAAGGGAAAAGGGAAAAGGGAAAGCGCAAGTCAAGTGTGTAATTAATTATGTTTAGGTACTTAATTCCTTAATTCCCTAAATTCCTGAATCCCTAGGACTCCCAGCCATTACTTAAGGCGAGCTGCACTAGTTTCCTCATAATTTCCTCAAGTTTTGTTTGTATGATCTTAGATGAAACAGCTAACTTGAATAATTAGTCTTGTTATCCGAGCTAGCTATTAAATTACTAGTAAATTATTAGCACCAGGAGCAGAAGGATTATGAAAGCGACACAGTTACTTCGTCAGTATCGATATGGCATCTTAGATTTCCAAGGTGCAAATCTACATTCTGTGCATCTGGAAGCAGCGAATCTGACCCGAATTAACCTAACTCAAGCAGATCTTAGTGATGCAGACCTAAATGACGTGGATTTAAGTGGTGCTTGTTTGCAACAGGCTAATTTAACTAATGTTAGTTTGATCGGCGCTAGTTTAGTAGGTGCAAACTTATCAGAAGTCAATTTAATTGGCGCAGATTTAGAAAATGCTGATCTTAAAGGTGCTGATCTTAGCGGTGCTGACTTGCGTTGTGCCAACTTGAGCGGTGCTGACTTGAGTAATGCTAACTTAACCGATGCCGATCTTGGTGGTGCTGACTTGAGTAATGCTAACTTAACCGAGGCGAAACTAGCAGGTACTGATATCTCTGTAGCCGAAACAGCAGGAACAATTTTAGACAGTATCAGTTGGGTTGGTGGCGAAAGAGAAAATACATCTCATAATTGGGTGAGTTGGTCAGGCTAGGAGTTCTAAAATTACCTGACTTGAGACTAGAGTTGCTGGAACATAAACAAGTATACTGGTTGAGCCTGCTTAATGTGTCCCCAGCAATGTCCCCTCGCTCTGAGTTATCTCTAGAAAAAGATAAGTTTAACTTCGCCTTAATGTTGGCTCACGATTTGAAGGAATTCCCTACTCTCGAATGTATTGCTCTTACTCCCCAGCAACGTCTCGATGTGCTGGGTATTTATTTAAGGTTAATGAATCGTTGTGTGGTGAATCCAGAGGATATTCAAGAAATGGAAAGCTTACTGGGTATAAGCAAAGCTTCCCGCTTGGAAAGCAATGCCGCTCTTAAGGCGAGATTAGAAACAGATTTTGTTAATAGTTAAGTCATATTGAAAGTGAGCGATTAAGACTGGAAAGCCTGCTTGACAAGCTAATAAGGTGAGGTAATTTCTGATGACCCTGGTGTTGGGCAATTCCCAGATCTGGCATTTCTGACCAGCAGTGACGACAAAACCAATATTCCCGATGATTGCCGAAATGATGTAAAAGTGTTGTAGAGCAGCAGG
>JBEANW010000169.1:0-5162 GCA_041165225.1 Cyanobacteriota bacterium
CCTGGAGCTAACTGAAGAAATTGGACTCCTTGGGCGGGTACTTCTAAGATGCGAACCAGTGGTCGAACAAAGATAAAACAGCCCAGAGCTGCGATCGCTGTCGCAATTAAGGCATAAAATAGTCTGAGTCGTAGTTCTTCTAGATGATCAAACAGAGACATCTCCACTTCACCAGGCAGCTCATTAAGATAATCTTCTTGTTCTTCAACAGAGGTTTTTAAATTGGATGATGACATATTTAAGGGCAAGGGGGACTAAAAAGCGAGTTGTTAAGCGCTAAATCAATTGAAATAATTATATCTTCCTTGCCCATGTCTAATTTTTGTTTTATCTCAGCAAAAGATAATTGCGATCGCGAAGCATACCCGTAGGGTAATCGCCACTGATACCGAGGAGCTAATAATGGTATCTTGCTTAAAGTTAATCGTAATCATGACTTGAGGTAATTTATGGCGAAATATGATGTCTATGCTCTGGGAAATGCTCTATTAGATATTGAGTTTGAAGTATCACCAGAAGTATTGCAAACCCTGGGAATTGATAAGGGAGTCATGACTCTTTTAGACCAAGACAGCCAAGATAAAATTGTCAGTAATTTAGCGAACTATGACCAAAAACGCTCCTGTGGTGGTTCGGCAGCCAATACTTTGATTGCCATCAGTCAGTTTGGTGGTAAAGTTTTCTATTCCTGCAAGGTGGCAGATGATGAACCAGGTAAATTTTATACTCAGGATTTAATTGACTGTGGTGTAACTACTAACTTAGAATCCCACGTAGCAGAATCGGGAGTAACGGGGAAATGTCTGGTATTTGTGACTCCTGATGCTGATCGCACGATGAACACTTTTTTGGGTATCTCAGGAGAATTTAGCGATGCGGAATTAGTCCCTGAAGCAATTAATAATGCTGAATATACTTATATTGAAGGTTATTTAGTCAGTGGAGAAAGCAGTAAGCAAGCCGCCATTAAAGCCAGAGAAACCGCTCAAGCTGCGGGGAATAAAGTAGCTTTCACCCTAGCAGATCTGAATATGGTCAAATTCTTTAAATCTGGTCTACTAGAAATTATTGGTTCGGGAGTAGATTTTCTCTTTGCTAACGAGGGAGAAGCTTTGTTAATGGCAGACACGGAAGATTTTGATCAGGCAATTGAATATCTTAAAACTTTAAGCAAAAGATTTGCTGTGACTCGCGGAGCATTAGGTTCAGTGGTTTTCGATGGCGAACAGCTAATTAAAATCGAAGCCTTTCCTGTGAAGGCGATCGATACTGTGGGGGCAGGAGATATGTATGCGGGGGCTTTTCTTTACGGTATAACTAATGGCATGAGTTATTCCGAGGCAGGGCGTTTGGCATCTTTGGCATCTTCCCAGATAGTTACCACCTTGGGGGCAAGAATGAAAACCGCAGCAGTCCAAAACCTGTTGCATCAGGCAACAGTAGTTTAAGGCTGAGAGCATGGCAGTGCCATGCTCAGTGTATTTGGCTTAGAGCTATAAAACGCGATCGCAGACCTCCCACTAGAACATCTGAACTTATTCCCTAGTTCCGCTTCCAGGCGATCGCTTTCATTACCACCTGATATTTGGTACTCAACCAATTTCGTTTCCTCTGACTAGTCGCTCGTAAGCAAAGTCTGGCATCGTTGCGCGATCATGAGTGAGGATAATGCGTTGGTTTTCTGCTGCCCAAGCCAAAATTGCAGGATCTTCTACTTCGATTAAACCCACATCCTGAACGCGGATCAAATCGAGGTTGGGTTGACGAAGGAAAAGCCCCCGAATGATTTCTCCGTTGAGGTTTTCATCGCTTAGTAAACTCAGCATAACTATATAACTATTGCTATGGCTTGTTTTGAGTTAACAAGCGAGAACGGATGGAACTTAGATCAGGTTGGATTGTGGACAATTTTTGCTGTACAGATTCAGCCAACTGCTCTCTTTGCTGTAAGTATTCCTCTACGGTATCTTGGTGCCGCAGATAGTAACCGATGACATTATAGACATCGGATAAAGTTAACGATGAATAGCGATGGACGATTGATTCAGGGGATGCACCATCTTGAAATGCTCGGATCACGGTTTCTAGTAAAACTCTGGAATTGCCGACTCGAATGGCTCCGGTGGGATCTTCGTGAAGGGGTGGGGTCTCACTCTCTAAAACAAGACTCATGGGAAGTTGTCCTGGCTTGGGTATGAGAACGATCATAGCTCATCTAGACTGGTCATGGAGCAATGAAATCGCCAAATAGAGATTTTAAAATCCTTGCAGGATAGACGTTTCGAGCTAGATTACCCCTAGTAAGAACGGAAAGTATGACTTTTCCCCTTTCCCAGTCTGAACCACATTCAATTTGGCGACCCATCGAACTGCCTTTACCAAGGATTACCGATCAGCGTAAATCCTGCCCAATAATAAGGATGAGTAAAATCTAGGTTTTGGTCAGCTAAAATTATTTTCTTCAGATCAACTTCCACATCTAAGCCTTTAATCTGATCTTCTTTAACAAAAATTTTCCGTTGCAGTAAATTAACTTGAGCTTGTCTTAAGGCTGCCGATTTGATGGGAGTCGATTTCAACTGCTGATAAAAGTCCCCCATTAATAGCACTGTGCCTACGTCATCAATTAACCAAAGACTGGCTATGGCAGATTTCACTCCTGCCTGCATCGCTAATCCCGCAAAACCATACTCCGCATCTTCATCTCCGATAGCGGTTTGGCAAGCACTCAAAACCAATAAATCAACGGGGGGTAATTTCAAATTTAACTCGTTAATTTGAGTTAAACTTAAACGGCGATCGCTAAACTGAATGAACGAATTATCAGGAGAACCAGCAGTAAACTCCGAGTGGGAAGCGATGTGAATAATATCGAAGCCTTCTCTTTGATGAGTATCCTGAAGATTTGCCACGGTAAAATCTTGATCGGTTATTTTGCGCCCCGACCACAACTTCGGGACAATAGTTTCTAGCTCAATTGCCACTCCAGGCAGTGCAGGCAAGTTATCAAATTTAGATGTTCCCATTGCCAAAACCTGTCGAGACGGGGCAGCTTCATAACTAGTATCTGTCAAGGAAAAAGCAGGAATCAGCGCCAAGTTATATTTTTCCACCATAAACTTTTCTCCGTCATGTAAGGCCGCAAATGGTAGAGAGCGTAGTTTGGGGCCAGTACAAAGTAATAAGGTGTCGATGTTCTCCGCTTCTAAATAAGGTTCTAGAGGTTTGAATAACCAATTGTAGATTAATCGGGCGGGGGGATAATAGTTCAAGGACTTGCGATCGCTAATTGCCATCTCTAATTCCTTAATTCTCTCGGTTAACCTTTCTTTGTTTGCTCCGCGAATTTTTTTAACCACAAACTCCCTTTCAGGAGTAACTAACATTAATTGCAAAAAATCATCTTTCGGCACAGCCCAAATAACCGCTGGGGAAATATCAGCCTGTTCTTTAACTGCTTGCAAATGCTCGGCAATTTGCTTGACTGACCTTGATTGATGAGAAAAATCCCGTTCAAAGTATCCCTCATAACTGTTTTCCCATTTCGACTCTAAATGGGCAACCATATCGGAAAATTGTCCTAAATCCACCAGTTCTGCTTTAGTGTCGGTAATCTCCGCCGATGCTGATGAAGCTTGGGATTCAAGCCCATAAGACTGGGTTAAAACAATGCCCAAGGCGATTACTCCAGAGATTAAACAATACAACCAAAGACGACCTAGTCTGCTGATATTTTTCAATATTTTCCCCAACATGATACCTCTCCTGTGAACACTTCAATATTTTCAATGCTATTGAATTTTATTGATCCAGCTTACAGTCAGGAAGGTATTAATCAATAAGTAAGTATAATTATTTACTGATCAAGGAACAAAGCTTAGAGCTTGGAGCTTATAGCTTTTAATAAACTTCCTGGGCTGCACGATGCAACAATGAGTGTCGATAAACTAATGCAGACATATCTTTGCTATAGCCTCCACCGATCACTCCCGCCACAGGATAGCCTCCCGCTTTACAAGTGCTTAATACCATGCGTTCTCGTCGATAAATGCCCCAGTCTGTCAACGCTAATTTCCCCAAGCGATCGCTTACATGAGTGTCTACCCCTGCATCGAATAAGACTAAATCTGGTTTGACTTGACTTAATAAATCGCTTAAGTGACTGGCTAAAATCTGTAAATAACCCTCGTCATCTAAACCAATGGGTAGGGGAACATCCAGATCACTTTGTTGTTTTCTGCCAGGAAAATTCGCTTCACAGTGCATCGAAAAAGTAAATACGCTCTGGTCATCTTGAAAAATATAGGCTGTACCATCACCCTGGTGTACATCACAGTCGATAATTAAAATCTGCTGGGCTAATCCCTGATGTTGTAATACCCGAGCGGCGATCGCTAAATCGTTAAAGATACAAAACCCCGATCCATAATTGGGAAAAGCGTGGTGGGTTCCCCCCGCTGTGTTACAGCCACAACCATATTCTAGGGCTAGCTTGGCAGCGAGGATCGTTCCGCCAATGGCAATCTGGGTTCGATGGGCAAGAGCTTTACTCCAGGGTAAACCAATCCGACGCTGGGCTTTTGGTTCTAAGGTGCCATTGCAATATGCCTGAACATATTCAGGGGTGTGAACTAGCTGAATTAAGTCTAAATCAGGCAATTCTGGGGCAAAAATCTGCTCCAACTCAATTACTCTATCCTTGATTAATAAATCTCGGAGAATTTTAAATTTGGGCATCGGAAACCGATGAACATCAGGCAGGGGCGCGACATAATCGGGATGATAAACAATAGCAAAACCGTAGTTACCCATGAAGTAGTTTATAACATCAGATATAGCGATCGCTGCCAAAGTCTAGCAGGGTGAATTATCCGCCGACTCCATCAATGACCAAACTGTCTCTCAACATCTCTATACTGCTGCTAGTTCCGACCCCGATCTATTGATTCGTACCAGTTGGCGAAATGCGCTTGAGTAACTTTATGCTGTGGCAACTAGCTTACACTGAAACCCCAAAAAAATTAATTTAACTTATTATCTAAGCGGCAAGTAATACTAAACTAATAACGGCGATCGCCAGTACCAGAAAACCTACCATAATCGCTCTAAACTGATCCTCCTCACTCAAAATACCAGCTTCAGATTTCGATTTAAGGGCATGC
>JBEANW010000170.1:0-2719 GCA_041165225.1 Cyanobacteriota bacterium
CCTTGACTGCTGCTTTTGACTATCCCAATGTCGAACTACTAACAGCCTATCTTGCTCAAGAACTAGCAACCAATCAGGTTTTAGCGACTATAGATCAATCCCCCCAGCAGGTTACAGCCCATATCACTCCTGCCAAGCCAGCCCAAAATGTTCCTACAGCCTTTACTCCACCGATCACCAGAAACAAGATCGAGGTTAAACCCGAATACAGCCAATTCAAACTTACTCCAGAATATCTCAATCTCAAAAAAGACTTGCAACGAGTAGAAGCATTAGGCAATCCCTTCTTTAGTCTCCATCAGGGTATTGCTCAAGACACGATTCAAACTGGCGATCGCACTTTAATCAACTACTCCAGCTACAATTATCTGGGTATGTCGGGAGATCCCACAGTAATTGCCGCCAGCCAAAAAGCGATCGCTGAATACGGAACTTCAGTCTCGGCAAGTCGAGTTCTATCGGGAGAACGTCCAATCCATTTGGAACTGGAACAAGAGCTAGCGGATTTAATCGGGACAGAAGCAGCGATCGTTTATGTGGGGGGTCATGCTACCAATGTCAGCACTATCGGTCATCTCTTCGGTGAGCAAGATTTAATTATTTGTGATGCTCTGTGCCATAACAGTATCCGAGAAGGCTGTAACCTATCAGGAGCAACGATCCTTGATTTTCCTCACAATGATTGCCAGGCTTTAGCAGAAATCTTAAACCGAGAAAGAACTAAATATCAAAAGGTCTTAATTGCGATCGAAGGAATCTACAGTACCGATGGCGATCTTGCTCCCTTACCCGAAATAGTCGCCCTCAAGCAGCATTATCAAACTTTCCTCCTAGTTGATGAAGCTCACTCTATTGGCGTACTGGGCATATCTGGTGGAGGAATTAGAGAACACTATCATCTGCAACCAACAGATGTTGATTTATGGATGGGAACTCTAAGTAAATCCTTTGCTAGCTGTGGTGGCTATATTGCTGGAAGTAGCGAACTAATCGAATATCTCAAATATACCGCCCCTGGTTTTGTTTTTAGCGTCGGGATGTCTCCTGCTAATACCGCCGCCGCCTTAGCTTCTATTAAATTACTCAAGTCTGAACCCGAAAGAGCCGTTAGACTCCAGAGTAGAGCCAAATTCTGCCTCAATCTCGCCCAAAGTAAAGGCTTTAATACGGGATATAGTGCCGACTCTCCCGTAATCCCGATTATCGTCGGGGAACCCCATAAGGCAGTGCGGTTATCTCAGTTACTGAGTCAAGCAGGAATCAATGTCAACCCGATGGTCTATCCTTCTGTACCCTATGATGCTGCCCGTTTGCGCTTTTTTATTACCTGTCTGCATACCGAGGCTCAAATTCAACAGACAATTAAAGCTTTAGAGTCAGCGATCGCCAAACTTGTTTCCTAAGAGTTCGATGAGTCGCAAAATAGAATGGCTTAGGTTAGGGACAGGGAAAAAACTGTACTTCTCGTTTAACATAACCAAACTAATTAGCTGATTCAGAGATTAAATCTCTGACCTGCATCCAGATTACTGCGTGCAGATTACAAGCCATGTCCGTGCGGCAGTAATCTGAATTGCAGCGGGTTAGCCAATGAGTCGCCTTGTTGTTGTTGCAACCCTCTAGGTTACACTTGCCTCTTTTGTGCTTAACGTGAGTATATTTTTTATCCAACTCTCGGATTTGAATGATCTCTTCTATCCCAAAAGATAAATTTGCTATTTGTTGGTCTATAAGATTAACCTTGCCGTTTTTTTGATGGCAAGAGGCGATCGCTGATTGAAGTTCTGTAGACATAATTTTTTCTTCTTATGAATCTTCATATATTTTAATCTAAATATAAAGAAATTATAAAGAAAAATCTGTCTTATATCGGCTCGAAGTCTTTCCCTAAAAGAACTTTGTAGGATTTAAGTAATTTATTTTTGACTCCGAACTTAGTAACTCGACGCGAAGGACTCGACGTAAGAAGCTAATCCTTTAGGGCTAATCCTTTAGCGCGAACTCCTAACCGTGATATTTTGACCATGCTTCCATAGAAACAGGAACAATGGGCTGCACCAATTCGACGATCGCTTGAGCATAAGCACCGATTTCGCTTTGCGCCCCAGCACCTAATCGTAGGCTAATAAAATTGAGTAATGCTTGTAAAGAGACTGTCCACACCCAGGAAGTATAGACAGAAGGTGCTAGAACCCCTCTTGCCTGTTCTCGCCCCACTCCTAGCGCCAATAGTTGACTATAGGCTTGATAGCTGTTTTCGCATTGTGCTTGATAAAGAGCGATCGCGCGATCGTTTAATTCTGGTTCGAGAAAACCCTCGGTGCTTTGTTTATTATTTTTTGACTGTTGCCTAAAGGTAGGAGGAATATAGAATTCGTTACTGTCGTCAATAGCTACATAGCGAAAACTTTTCTCATTCCAACCAAGCTGTTCTTCATTGTGATTACTGGCGATGACATGTTTCCCAGTTGTGTTACAAGTAACCCGATTCCGATTACTTTCTTGCAGTTTCCTGCAAGCTCAGACTATATCATAATCCTTCTATTACAGTTAGGATTCTCCGCGCTTCGAGTTCTCTTGAACTCTACTCCCCAATGGGATAGTCGTTGCACCTTCCGATTGTTTATCGGCTTGGCTCAGAATTGTCATATCTCCAGTTTTAGTAATTTGAAGACTATAGATTTCTTCTGAATTCACGGAGTACGCAGTTAAAATCTCT
>JBEANW010000171.1:0-2519 GCA_041165225.1 Cyanobacteriota bacterium
ACTAGTTGGGAAATATATCCAGCTTCCCCGACGGCAAAATTTTGATGACCATGACCTGCAACATCATGTAAGCCCAGTACAACCCCTGCGTGCTGAACGGTATCATCGGGATAGAGGAGCAAGCCCCCCACAGCACCAATGGATTCTCTTTGCGCCTGTTCTACCATTGCCTCCATCCAGTCGGCAGAGATGATTTCTGTATCATTATTGAGAAATAGCAGGTAGTCTCCTTTGGCTTGGGTTACACCATAGTTGTTGATCTGGGAATAGTTGAAGGGAATATCATAGGGATAAGACCTAAATCTTTGAGGTTCCCTCTGGCTCCAGGACTCCAGGCATTGAGCGGTACTGGCTTCGATACTGCCGTTATCAATGACAATGACTTCGTAGTTGGAGTAGGTAGTTTTCTCAAAAATAGATTCTAAGCAAACATTGAGGGTATCAGCCAAGTCTTTGGTGGGAATAATGATACTCACTAGTTTGGGTGCTTTAAGCTCATAACGGATGGTATAGACCCCAGGAAATTGAGGTTTACTCAATACCTTGCCTGGTTCTCCCCGACGAGCGATCGCTTCTTGAATTGCTTTTTGACCCGCATCAAAGGCATAGGTCTTAGCGTCGGCAAAAGCAGCGGTAGATTGATAGTGAATTCGCCAGTGGTACAGCACATCAGGAATATGAAAGATTTGAGCAGTTTGTTCCGTCACCCGCAGCACCAAATCATAGTCTTGACTCCCCTCAAAACCAGGACGAAAGTTGCCCACTTGATTGACTAACGTGCGGCGATAAACCCCTAAGTGACAAGTATACATCCGCGATAAAAAGGTATCAGGACACCAGTCTGGTTTGAAATAAGGATCTGAGTGTAGATTCTGGGCATTAACTTTATCTTCGTCGGAGTAGATAAAATCTGCTTCAGGGTGCTGATTGAGGAGTTCCACCACTGAAGAGAGGGCATGGGGCGCTAGTAAATCGTCGTGGTCGAGGAGGGCAATATATTCCCCTGTTGCTACTTCTAGAGCTGAGTTGGAAGCATGACTAATATGACCGTTGGACTGACGGAAAACAACTTTAATCCGACTATCTTGCTGTTGATATTCCTCAAGAATTTCCTTGACATAAGGTTTACTGGAGCAATCATCAGCTAAACACAATTCCCACTTGCTATAAACCTGTCCTAACACTGAGGCGATCGCCTGACGCAGAAAAGCAGCATCAGGATTATAGACTGGCACAATGATACTAATTAACGGCTGATATGCTAGTTTTTGGCAAGCATGACTGAGGCTACTCAACTTTTGGGGGTGAGGATAGTTTTGTGTGAGCCATTTCTGATAAAGGGGATCATTACTTTGGGCTGGCTCGGTCAGGGAGATACTAGGAGGAGTAGGCAATAAAGACTTCATGCCCCAGATAATTTTCTTGAGGGCTGCTTTTTGCGGGATATGCTGTTTCAACCATTTGAGATAATTAACCTGATGCCCTGAATAGACTTGGGTTGAATAGTCCGTGGTTGCTGGATTCGTCTTATTTACATGGTCTTGATATAGGCGATCGCCATCATTAAGATCTAGCTTTTGCTTGAGATTTAGCCACTGCTGTCGCATTTGCCAGAATTTACTGCTTTCCATCGCCTGAATCAGATTTTCTAGCTTCTCAACTTTCTTTTGGGCAATTAACAGGTCTTTGCGGAGGCGAGAGGGTTCCGAGTCTGGAGTTTGGATTTTGGTGGCAGCTTCTTTGAGATTAATCCAGTCCTGTAAGACCAGAGGCTTGTAGTTCAAATCTGCTGGTAAAGGAGCTGTGGGATAATTTGTGCCATCAGCCTGTTGCTGCAATTGACCGTAGAGAGTGGCAGCTTCAGGGAAAAACTTAGTGATGATGGTTTGCAGATAATAATCTCGATTTGCCTTAAAAATTTCTGGTTCATAAAGGATTTCAGGCGATCGCAATGACCAGTTCCAGCGCTGATTCACTAAATCCACCATAATCTCAGGATTACAAATTACCTGCGCGACATTGAGCAATAAACATTGATCGGGATAACGCTGCCGAAAGTCTAAAATAGCCTGATTGTAATTACACCATTGGGTAAGAGCAAAGTTGGGGTCTTGTTGAAAAATAACATCTCGGCGACGGAATAAAGAATCCACTACGTCCCAAGGAGAACGATAGACAAAAACATATTTCGCATCAGGAATTAACTCCGACCAAAAATCAAGGAAGAGAGTGGTACGGGGATCTTTCCATCCCCAGATCCCTAAATCTTGCCGAGTCGCCAGCAAATCTTGTGCTAGTTCTCGAAAGGAGGCAGGAACTTCTAGTCGATTTTCCCTAGCCCAGCCTGCAATATTTAATTCTTGAGCCTTTAAGACCTGCTGATGAAATTCCACAAAATCCAGATCTTCAAAATGTCCCTTACTATTTCCTCTGTCTTCACTCATCAGGCGATCGCCAAGATTAACCCCAGCACTTTGTAGCAAGGATGCCGTCAAGGAAGTTCCTGAGCGATGCATCCC
>JBEANW010000172.1:0-8533 GCA_041165225.1 Cyanobacteriota bacterium
ACACCATAGCCACCTTGATACATATTAGCAATTAAACATTGCGCTTCAGCTTCTCCTGATTCTGCTATTGGCATCAGTGTAGCGAATGCACAAACGTAATTACCATTATCAAATTCTTTTAACCCATCAGTTAGATTCAAAGTCATATGCGCTCCATCAAAAAGAATTAAGATACGTCATTGAAATGTAAAAAATTATGGCTCAGGAAAGTTAGTTTCAAAGGAAGAAGGACAGGGTTTATCTATCAGCCCAGCTAAAAAACAAAAAAATTGGGCGATTAGCCCATCGATCTCTATTGAAATCAGGTGTAGGCAAGCGATCTAGGCATTTACAATCAAAGCTTGGCCTTAAAAGGCTCAAGAAGCCATCCATTTTTGACCCCAATGAATACCACTTCATTAACAGGGGGTAATTGGCTTTAAAGATGATTTTAGAGGGTTGTGAGAGCATATCTAACGGCATATTGTTGATGGCCATGCCGGAAAGACATTTTTCAAGCTGGGATTTTTTCTTCCGGATTTTTGGGTGTTGGACAAGCGTTTTTGGACGTTTGGCAAGCGGGGGGTAGGGGGGTCTTAATATTTATGATTAAAGAAAAGATTAAAGAATAAGATTAGAGGGGGAAATTGACAAGTTCTGAAACCCAATCAGGACAAAGTTTTGACTAGGTTTTTGATCGACCAAAAATGTGTCTCTATTCCCGTGCCTTGCGTGTCTCCATTCCCGTGCCTTGCGTGTCTCTATTCCCGTGCCGCGTGTCTCTATTCCCGTGCCTCCGTGTCTCTATTCCCGTGCCTATTTTCGAGAAGCAAATGTTAAAATAATCACAATTAAATAATCGATTAGCATTTTAAATACTAATCGATTGAATTTTTTGGATGTCATGCTTTGATGAGTTCTCTTGCCAAATTATTGGCTTCTGTTGATCGCCCGGTAGGGCTTGGGTGTACGCTCAACCTTCACCATATTGCCTTCAATGCTATAGCTTTTGAGAAAATCTATTTTAACCAGCTCATCTAATGCGGTTTTCAATCTCCTTTTGAAACCTCTTAACTGAGTATTGTTACTGCCAGTGAGTTTGGACAAGAATTCTAAGGTCAAGGCCAAAGGTTTTTCATGGCTACTATAGTAACCATGCAGCTTCAGAGCTAGTGGCTTACCCTTTAGCTGGTTATTCTGAGGAAAACTGATTGCCGTCCAGTCATTATCAGCAAACAACTTGATTAGATTGCGATTGAGAGTTATTCTATATCGCTGATTATCATCATCTATCGTAAAGTCACCAATGATACTTCCGCCGTAGGTACGCCTTTCAAATTTGATGACAACGGCGCAAGCCGTCATTCTTAAGATAGATCGGCGTAATTGTTCATGACTTTTGCCGCCTGTATCCATTCCCATGTACTTCAGAATGCTATGAGCGGTAAAGCTACATTGCGTTCCGAGAGGATCTTGTTTCATTAAATTCACTAAAGCTAGCCAGATAGCCATATCCTCTTGATTGAGCTGCTCACCGGTGTACTTAATTGTTACGCCTTGTTGGCTGAAGATCTCCACTTCTTTCATGTCAACTCTGTCCTTGCTTTGAATGGCTGCAAACAAGGCTGAGCGCAAAAAGCTGTTCGGTGCGCCGCGTTTTTCCTCTTGCCACAGAGGAAGCTGAATAAATCCAGTGCTGTAGTATTCCTCCTCACGCTGGCGGGAAAGTTCTATGTTGGCTGCCATTCGCTCATTCATGTTCTGTAAAAAAGCTGTTTTGCCAATCCTTTCCATGGGAATTTTCTCCTTCGCTGTTCATTTATCTATATTAAATGCTCGATCGCAATCTATTTTTGATGGACGCACTGATTTACGCTACCAAAAAATTATCTTTGAACGTGCGGAGTCGATCGCTCAAAAAGCCTTCAATCAATTGCTATGAGGTTTAACCAAAGAGGTATCAGAAATACTCTGCCCTGGCAAACTGTGGATTGCTGGCCAGCGGGGAACTAGGAAACGCCAATAATCTAAGGCTGCATCCTGCTTTCAGTAACACTTTCAGCTTCTTAAAATCAATCATCCCGGCAGCAATATAGACATCAAAGGTTCTATGTTTTCATTGGTCAACCCCGCGCTGAATCGCCCCCACTCTTGGGGGCTGCGCTTTATCTGTTGCCTTTCGGCACTAATTATTTCAATATCGTTAGCTTCGCTGCTAGTTGCCCTGCCGCCTTCCGCTCCGCTACATGCCGCAGGCTGTGGCTCATTCAAAGCCCATTCGGCATTTTATCATTTCCGCTATTCGCTCCAATGATATGCACTCATAGGGGCTTTGATTCGCCGTGGCAGCGTCTCGCGCTGTGCGCTCCACCCTGCGGGTAGAGAAGAAGAAAGAAAAAGAGAGAGGAGCGCAGGGTATGGCCGCAGGTCATTTCTTCCCCCCGGCTTCTTTATTTGGTTCTTTCTAAAAATGGAGCTGAGTGTTTGACTTCCACCCAGCTCCATTTAGAAAACAACTTGGCTGCTGGCTACAGATCGAAGTGCTTCACCGTTTGAATAAACAAAGTGGTGGATACATCTTTAATCTGTGGTCGGCCTAGTTCACTGTGAGCCAACTGTTCACTAGCAGTCTTGAAACAGTGGCTGTAAAGCTTGCCCAGCCTTTCGATGTAATCGGCAATGTCAGCGGAACGTTCAGAGCGGTGAGCTAGTTTGGCCGGTTGCTGCCACTGTTGTTCAGCGCGGCTGCGGGCTGTTTCTACTAACGAGATTTTGCCTTTGCTGTCACGGCTGAGGGTCACTCGTTCGCCGTTGGCTCTGGTCATTACTTCACTGTCTCCGGCTGGTCGCCAGACTGTGAGTGATTCCCCGTCGGCGGTGATGCAGTCCATCACCGATCGTTCACCATGTTTGGTGGAAACGTTGCGGGGTTGGCCTTTTACTTTGGCTTCGATTAGTTTCATACTTGGGTTATTCCTGTTTTTATTAGTGGGATTAGAAGGCGATCGATTAACTTTCCAGGGAAGTCGATCGCTTTCGACATACATATATACTATCAAAAATATCGAACTTTGTATATACGTTATTGTCATTAATATTTTATGAATTATTGATGATCGATCGGCTTTACTTATATTGATTGACAGTCATTCTGGGCTTCATTTATGCTGTGATACAAGGGCACTAATTAGAGCAATTTGTCATGACAGAAATGAAGACGGCTAGCTTTAGAATCGATCGAGAGAAGTGGGACGAGTTCATCGCCAAAGCAGAGGCCAATGGATTTACTGGCACCAGGGTGATTCAGGATGCGATCGATCGGTATATTGCTGGGACTTACCCCGAGATTGAAAAACAACAGCGCCAACATCGATCGGTGACGGTGCGGCGGGAGGAGCTGACGGCTTTGAGTGGTCAGTTAGCGGCGGCGGTGGTGCAAATTGAGAGGCTGGCCAGTCAGGTGGCGGAATTACAGGGGGGTAAAAAAAATGCTGAGGAGCTTATGGCACCTCAGCAAAAGTAAAATCGAGATCACATTAATTCAAGTAAACTTTTCTTCCATAGTTTTTAGTGCTAACTGCAATGCTGAGTCAGCATTTTGAGATTTTATATCTTCAAGAGTATAACTGTCTCTTACCAAAATTTCTTCATCAGCAAAGTCACTATTGGGAACACCTTCCTGTTGTGGAAATGTTGGTTGAATTCTATAGTTTTCAACTCTCCATAGAATTGCAGAAAATTCACCTGATAAATTATCTCTTATAATCTCTATTCTGAACTTTAGGTTATCACCGCTCACCATCTGAATTGGTTGTAGGTCAACAGTTTTGACAATTTCAGAGTAATTAATCATGTATTTTCACCTCTTTTATTATTGTCCACATTTACACTGACAATGGCGTGGGTATGTTCCGGCAACAGCTTTTTGAGTGGCATCCTTTTTAGCCAATTCACATGCTGCCGTTTCAGTACTACCTGTTCCAATACCTGTTACTCGCTCAGGAAATGTTGCAGGAGCTTTCCCTTCAATCGCCTGAACATTACATGAAGCAGTGCAATTCCATGGTTTAGCAGCAAAAACTGTAGAAGAAATCGAAGCTAAAAATATCGATATCGTAAGTACAGATGTAAACAGAACTAAAATCAGTTTATTTTTTTGCATAACAGACCTCATAGACCATAAATTTATGAGTGGTATTCTAACCCACATTTGGCTCAATACATAGTTAAGTCTTCAATCTCCCCAGTACCCTAGGTCTAGCCAAGCAGTAGGGGTTTTATTCTTCTTCTCGATCGCGGCTCTCGGCGATAGTCGATATTAAGCCCGAAATCTTTACTGGTGGACGATCTTTAAACTCTACGACCAATGACAGCTCGCCACCCATGGCCGCGATGTAACTCTGTAATGTGGACACCAGCAAATCTGCCCGACGTTCGAGGCGGGAGACATTTTCTTGCCGCATGTTTAGTAGTTCACCCATGCGAATTTGGGTGAATTCTCGTGCTTTGCGTAGGTCTTGTAAGGTCATTTCTTCAGCAATGAGTTCCGCTGCTCGTTGTTCTACTCTGGCTCGTTGCTCTGGGGGCAAGTTGTCCATCACTGTCTTGAGGCTAATCGTCATCTGGTTTCGGCTCCATTAACTTGGTCAAGTGGGCTGTAAATCTACTGTCTGCGATCTCAAGGAGTTGGCGATAAAACCGTTTTTCGCTACCGCCAGACTTGTCCCCGGCTACCAATAAAATGGCTGATCGCTCAGGGTCGAAGGCAAATGCTACCCGCCAAACGCCATCAGCGGCTCGGAATCGGATTTCTTTCATGTTGGCATGGGCGGAACCTTTCAGAGTGTCTACATGAGGACGTTTCAGGCTTGGCCCGAATTCTTCGAGTAGTGCGAGTTTGGCTAACAGCTCTAATCTGACATCGGTGGGTAGTGTGGTGAATTCTGGGTAAAAGTCTGAGTGAAAATCAATGTTCCATGCCATTTTGAATAAATTATGCTTTACAAGGCATATTGTAGACGATTGCTTACTAGTCGTATGCTGACAATGACGAATTATATGAGTGGAAAAAGCATGTCTCCGAATATGGATAGCCCTAAATCTGATCAGTTAAAAAAGAAAATAGAAAACTATAGAGATTCATACCAAGCTCGTTTTAAGCGTAATCAATACACAAATAATACGATTATTGGTGCTTCCATTGTTTTAACTATTTTAATTGCTATTACTGGGACTAGTCCTACATTTAAAGACTCACAAAATCCTTGGGCAAACCCATTAGGTGTAAGTGCTGCGGCATGGCTAGGACTAGTATCTACAGCACTTATTAGTGTTCAGAAGCTCTATAACATTCAAGAAAAAATATCCTTTTATCCAGGTTATATAGTGCAAGCTGAAGAGCTACTAGAGGATCTGAATGAAGTTAACAATGAAGAAGATCTACAAAAAATTCAAGATAGATTTAGAAAAATGCGTGTCGAAGAAGCCGCAAAACGCCCTATCGAGAACTCTTCCAATTGAATAATAAAATTGTGATCAAGAAAGCCTAATTGGCTATCTTGGTCAGCACAGCTAAAATATGAAGCTCAGATGCACAGATGACCGAGCTTGAAAGAAAACTTTTGTCAATTTCTGGGTTGGCTACGTTTTGTTTGGGAACTGGGAACCTTTAAATACCGGTTCCCAAAATTTCAGGTCGGTTCCCAAAAGTTTTGGGTACTTTTCACTGGATGGTTTTGTTGCTATAAGCTGGTTTCAGGTCTTGGTTCCCAAAGTTCCCAAAGTTCCCAAGCTTTTTATAGAGGTTTCAGAAAAATTTCTCTTCTTCGTAAAGCGATCGTTGATCTTTCTAAAATTCTTTGTATTTTGCTTGGTCACACTGGTCACAAATTTCTAAAGCCCTTACTCCGTAAAGCTTTCGCATCATATAGTCATGACCAACACCACTCAGGAAAATTTTGAAAATTTCTGGAATGGCTATATTTTGTTTGGGAACCTTGGGAACTTTGGGAACCAGTTTATACAACTCTTATCTATAAAGGCTTTTAGCCTCTGTTATCGGTTCCCAAGATTCATTTGGGAGTTGGGAACCTTCGGAACTTTTAAATACCGGTTCCCAAAATTTCAGGTCGGTTCCCAGCGGTTCCCAAAGGTTTTAGGTACTTTTTCACTGAATAGTTTCGTTGCTATGAGCTGATTTGAAGGTTTGGTTCCCAAGGTTCCCAAAGTTCCCAAGCTTTTTATAGGTATTCAGACTTTTTTTTGTGAAAAGACCACACATTCTTTTTGGTATTCTGGGCGTAAATTCTTATAACCCTTATTACACAAAGGTTTTAGGTATATTAGCAGCAGCCATTTAGCTGCTGATCACTGGCTACAGTCGCAAAATAAAACGAAAACTTTGGGAACTTTAAAGGTCTGGGAACTGGGAACCGGTTCCCAATATCTATCTGGGAACCAGCTTTATCACCATGAAACCTTTACTGTGTAAAGACTTTTAAGAATCGGTTCCCAAAGATTTCATGGTTCCCAGCTCGTTTGTAGGAACGATAGGTTTTTCTTCTTCGTGCAAGATTGAAGAACGGAAGATATAAAATCTCTGGGTTTTATTTCCTTGGCCTACCTTCACCTTTCGATCGGCTCGTCCATCGCCATCGGACTCTTCTAACCAGCCCCGAGATTGCAGCTCGGCTGTCACCTCCTTGTGATTAACCCCCTTACACAAAACTTCCCTAAACGTAGCCGGGTGAACATATAACCGAGATGTCGTCCCATCTATGTCAGCCACTCTCAAAGCCAACAGCTCACCAGTAGGGCGACCCTCATTGTCTGGGAACTTACCAATCCGGTTACTAAATTCATGAGTGACCAAAGTTGTTCTGATCCGATCGCAAGCCTTCTTGATTTCGATCGAACCATCCCCACCCCGACCAGCCAGCCATTCACCAAAAAGTTTATGCACTGCCCACCAGTTATCTGATGGTTCCCAAGGCAAAATATCCCATGCACAGGCCAGGTCGAGAGCTAGCTTAATCACCGCAAACCGCCGAGCTATCCGGCGAATAGCCGGGGTCTTGGCTTCTGCTGCCAAATCATTCGCCAGAGCTTCCACGATTGACCGCTGCTTTTGCTCCCAGCCCTCTGCTCGGATCGATTGCAATTTGGTAATAAAGGTATCCAAAGCCACGCCACTGTTTGCTCTGCAAGACTGTTCGATCGACAAACACATATCGCCGGGGTCTTGCCCATGAGCTGTTTCAAAACAACCAAGGCCACCAACAGGAGCTGCCTGAATATCCACAAACCGCACTTCCTGACCAGCCTTCACGCTTTCACCGATCGATTCCATCAGAGCTATCGATGAAATTTCGCCAGTCGAGAACAGTAGCAGTGACCAATCACCAGCCCCGGCTAGACTGGTATCGCGTTTCATCCGGTTTTTGCCTTGGCCATTGACCATGTAAATGATTTCAGCCAAATAGCGCCCCATATCTTTGGTAAGTTCATCCATGGGCATCAGATTGTCATTAGAAGCTCTAAACACAGCTTCCATACCGTTAGGAGTTGATCGCCATTGATAGAGTTTTCCGTGACCAGTGACCGAGCAAGCAATTTTACCAATCGTGGTTTTTCCAGAACCAGAGTCACCCCAGAAATGTAGACCCCCAGACTCTAGATCAAGAATCCGCACCAAGCACCCAGCTAACCCCATCCCGATCGCCACCATTGCGCGGCTGTTGGAATGACTAGGCTGGGCGACTCCTTTGATCCAATCAGCCAAGTTCCCAGTAATCATCGGCAGTTTTTCGTCTCTGGGTGGGTTGATGTCTTTCCAACGAATATCATCCATCCCATAGCTTTTAATTGCTCCTACATAAGTTCGGCCATGCCAGCCAGTTACAGGAGTAATGCGAATGATCGGCAACCCCTGACCCAGGGTGTACAGGTAGTCTAATAATTTTTCTTTGTTTTTGCGGTTGGTGAGCTTGTAATTCTCTCTGGCTAACCTTTTCAGGGAGGTATTACCATCTTCAAAGAAGTAGCCTTTGTCGAAAACGATAGTTTTTAGATCACTTTCTTGGTCACAGAATTCCAGCACCAATGATCTTTCGCCACCATTTACGCTATCGGCTTCAGCGATGGCTGTGATGTGGTTTCCAACATCGATCCATTGACCATCATCTTCATCCTCTTTCCAAATCTGTAAACCAGACTCGATCGAACTCCTGAATTTGCCGCTTCCTGGTGGTTCTTGTTGCTTTTTGGCTGTTGTCGTCGGCTCTGGCTTAGCGCTGAAGGAAATACCATTAAACTGCTCGGGACTAATAATGTTTGCCAGAATTGCGGCCTTGCTTAAGTGTCGATCGAGGATATCATCAGCCAGATCGCGCCCATCAGTAGGCTTTGACCAACCTTCAATCTCACCGGCTAAACAGTAGCCCTCAATTTGATCGGCGAAATCACGCTGAAAATTAGCCACATATTTGAGTCCACTGTTATCTCGATCGGGTGCCAGAATCAGCCGCGCACCTTTTAGATCACTGCTGTAATCACC
>JBEANW010000173.1:0-3033 GCA_041165225.1 Cyanobacteriota bacterium
CAAATCAGAACTAGAAATTGAGCTACTACAAGACAAAATAAGCCTGCTGCAAGAATCCGAAATTGTTGCTCTTAAAAATCTCCTGACACTTCAGCAACAGCAATTAGAACGGATTGAAAACTTATTATCCCAAGGTCAATCTCCTAGTTGATTATTGATCGCTTTTAATAAGTCATTATTACTGTACGGTTTAGCCACAAAAGCTTCAATACTAATATTTAGTTCGGCGACAATTTCTTGGTCAGAAACAAGTCCGCTCACAGCAATAATTTTGGCCTCTGAGTTGATGGTTTTGAGAATCCGAATTGCTGTTTTGCCATCCATTGAGGGCATCATGATATCCATGATTACTAGCTTAATGGCATTTTGATTTTGAGCATAAATGGCGATCGCAGCGCAGATAATCCAATACCAAGTAACTATATTTGTTGACATTATCGATCAGCCAAAATTAATTTTTTGACTCAATTATCATTGACATTCTTCAAAAAGTAAGCCGTAAAAACACTTATCTTATTAACTAATTAGTTTGGCTCGCCGCGATTTGATACATCCTTTCATTAGCCTTAACAGATTGAAAAAAGTCAACGATGGGGCGGGGATAATTAACCCCTAGCTGCACTCCATAGCGTTTTTGTTCATCTTTAGTCAGTTTGTCAGGATCGCGTACTTTATCTCCAGGCAAAGCAGCTAATTCTGGTAGCCAATGTTTAATGTATTCCCCTTGAGGATCGTAATCTTTTGTTTGCTTGGCGATATTAAAATAACGGAAGCTTCGGGCATCGTTGCCTACTCCTGCGGTGTAATTCCAGTTACCCCAGTTACTACAGACATCATAATCCACCAGCAAGGATTCAAACCATTCTGCTCCCATGCGCCAATCAATGCCCAGGTTTTTAGTCAGGAAGCTAGCCACATTTTGTCTACCACGATTCGACATGAAGCCAGTAGCAGCTATTTCTCGCATGTTGGCATCAATTAAGGGATAGCCCGTTTTTCCTGTACGCCATAGCTCGAAGCGTTGCCAATCTTGTTTCCAGGGAATCTCTACCCCCCGCATCCCCTCAATTTTAAACACCAGATTGCCATGTTTAGCCACCATCAAACGGAAAAAGTCCCGCCAGATCAATTCAAAGATCAGCCAGTAGGTTGAGTCGTTCTTGACTCTCTCTGTTTCATATTTGACCACTTGCTCATGAATATATCGGGGAGAAATACAGCCCAAGGCTAACCAAGGAGAAAACTTAGAAGAATAATTTGCCCCCAACATCCCGTTACGAGTTACTTTGTAATCTTTCAGACAATCCTGCTGCCAAAAATAAGATTGTAGTCGTTTAAGTGCCTCGGTTTCCCCTCCTTTAAAGCTTAATACTCCCTGTTCACTGAACTGAGGAATAGATAAACCAAAGTCTGACAGAGCAGGAATTTCCCCTAGGGCGATCGCTGGTAAAGGTGGTAGTTTTAGGGGAGCTTTCAGAGACTTCTTAATTAGCGATTTTTTCTCCACCTGCTGACGAAAGTTAGTATATAATTCAGGAGTTTGCTGGATACTAAAGGGTAAATCCGCTGGGTGATATAGAGTTGCTTCCCAGTAAGTATTTATTTTGATGTTTTTCTGAGAAAGAGCTAGCTTCAGCTTTTTCTCAACCTGCTGTTCTTCCGCAGCAACCTCTTGACTATAGGAAACTTGGTCTATCTTTAACTGTTCGACGATCGCTGGGATGATTTCTTCAGGTAAACCACGACGCACTACCAAATTACTCCCTAGTTTCTGGAGAGAACTACGCAAATCTGCCACCGATTCCCTTAAAAACTGAGCGCGATAGTTACCCGTTTTGGGAAAGCCAAAGGAAGTCTCGCCAAAACTGCGATCATCAAAGCAATATAGTGGAATTATTTCCGCTTTCTGCTGCACCGCTTCCTCTAGAGCTAAAAGATCATGAACTCTTAAGTCGTTACGATACCAAATTAAAATACGTTGGGGCATGTTGTTAGTTATTAGTGAATTTAGCTAAAGCGATCGCTACTGCATCATTATGTTTGCGTAATCCTTCATAGTGGAAAAATACTTGACCACTAAAATTGCGATCGCGATTGGTTTTAATATATCTAACCAAGTCTTTGTGACTGACATCTTTGCCATTAGCTGTAAAGGCAATACCTGGGGCAAATTTGGGTAGGGATTTAGGGTCAAAGGTTTTGATGATCTTGTTGACTTCTTGGTTGTAACTGAAGAAGTTGGAACGATAGATTTGAGGATGAATCAGATCGCATAAACCCTGGTTGATCCAAGCGACGGGATCTTGCAAAAGATTATTTAAGCAAAAAGGATACACCGCAGGGGACAAAGAAACCAATGCTTGAGGCTTAATGGCTTTCACTCCTTGATACATCTGGGCTAAAAACTTGGTTAACAGATCGGCACGCCACTGTATCCATTGTTGATTCTGGGGGTTATGGGGAGGCGGTTGACCAAAACTGGATTGATATTGCGCGATAGTAAAACTGTCATATCCTGCGGTAACGGGGAGAGCGGGCAGGCGATCGCATCCTTGGATTCCATCGACATCATAGTTACTGATAATTTCTTTAACTATTGACTGCATAAATTCCTGAACTTCAGCATGAAAAGCATTCATCCAGGTTAAACCACCCTGTCTTACCATTGCTCCACTACGATCCATTGCCCGCCAGTGGGGATAGCGTTCTAAAATATGCCCCCCATTTGCGAGGTGAGAAGCCGCAAAACCATATTCTAACCAGGGAATTACTTTAATCTGGCGTTGCCGTGCCTCGGTAATCATCTCTGCTAGAGGATCGCGCTGTTGTTGAGCATAAAAGGGATCAATCTCTGGTAAATGATATTGACTCATCACCTGGCTAGGATAGAGAGTATAGCCCCGATTCCAAACCACAGGAAAGATCAGATTAAAGCCGTAGGCGCTTAAAAAATCTAGAGCTTCAATTATTTGTTCTCGTGACTCTAGTACTTTGCTATGAGGACGATTGGCAATCCAGACTCCGCGTATTTCT
>JBEANW010000174.1:0-3226 GCA_041165225.1 Cyanobacteriota bacterium
GGTGAGCTTTCTCCATTTTCACTGTGCCTCGTAGTTTTTCTACCCTCATTAATCTGTTCTTCTTGAAAACTTCTGTAGTAGATTTCCCATCGATTTTGTTTGGCTTTGTTCTCACTGGCTAACCATGCTTCGAGATCGTTAATTGGTCTTTCTAGGTTATTTGTCTTCTCTTCAACGAAATTAAAAAATTTCTCGCGCTCGCCTTCTGAGAGAGATCTTTTAAAGTCTGAATAAGTCTGAAGAGTCTGAGGCGGTTTAGAAACATTACTGGGCTTGGGTTTCAAGCTTTGATTGTCCGAAATCTCGGACTTGGACTCCGAAATCTCGGACTTGGACTCCGAAATCTCGGACTTGGACTCCGAAATCTCGGACTCAATGATTTTTGCTGGTAGAGGATGTTCTGAAGCTGTTTGTACAAGGGAAGTTTGCAGATTGACAACCTTAGTTACTCCATCCCGAAAATCGAACAGTCCGAGTTTTTGGAATTTCGCTTTAGCGGAAAAATAGGTAGTTTTTTTGATTTGGCACTTGAGCATCAGTTCAGCAGGAGAAAATTTAGCACCGCGATCGCCAAAAGGATCGAGGCTGACCAAATAACACCACATTCGCCATTCGGCAGCAGTTAAGTTAATTTCCATTAGTCGATCTCTTACACCAGGGGTAAGCATAAAAAAAGTAGAGTCTTGAAGATGTTGAGATTTCATTATTCAACCTCCTCAGCAGTAACGTTTACATCAAAAGACAGGCAAGCAGCTTCAATATCTGGTAGTTTGATTAATTCGTTATCCCTACCAAATAGATGTATTCGCTTTTGGTGTTCTGGATAAAATGCTGAATAAACTAAAATCTGACCGAGGGCTGCTTTCCAATTGGTGATGCGTTTAACTTCAACAATCTCGTTTTGAGTTAATAAATCAATCTTTCCTGCTGATGTGGAAACTTCCGTTAGTCCATCTAACTGGTTTTTCAGCCGCTCTCGAATTTTAGCTTCAGTATTGCTGTAATCCTTGATCTCAAAATATTTGGGAATGACATCAATTTCTTGAAACTTAGCGATCGCTCGATAAAATGTAGCTTTGGAGCAGTTGCACTTACTCATGACATCTAGGGAATCAATGTCTTGATAGCGATCGCCCCAAGGGTCAATCTCTACTAGGTAACTCCAGATCCTCCATTCTGCTGCGGTTAGTTTTCCTTTTCTCAATTTGGTAGTTACATCGCCAGTTAGGGGATAAAATTTTCCTTGAATCTTCATTTGTGGCATAATCTAAACAGCAACGTGGACGTTGAAAAATCAATACGAAACTGCGCCACCTATCTCGTGAGAGAAGGAGGACGGTTTGGGGCAAAGAGCAGTTGTTTAACGGGTGATAATGTTAAGGCAACTGTTTTTCGCTTTATATAGGGGTATTGTAGAACGATCGCGGTAGATAAATCAGATTAATCATCGGTATTTTTGATAATTTGTGAGTTTCAGAAACTTCATGTGGTTTATTTATGCGGCGGCTTTTGGGTGTGAATCTTCATACCCAAAACGCGCCGCTGGTATTTTGAGCGCAATACGCCCACTGTCACTGCTTAAATTCGGCTTTTTTTTATGGAAAATCCGAGTTTTTGTGACATAAGTTTACAAAGCTTGGGCTAAAGGCGATAGAGAGGAAACAGAGCATTTTATATAGTTAACTGTTTTTAGCAACTAAGTTGAATGTAGATTACATTGTGTATTCTGGCGATACACCAGCACCTAATCTAGGCAATTTCGGCGATTTTGCAATCAGTATTCTTACTACGATCTCTGTAGATCGAAAAAGCGATCGCAACTATTTGAAATTATTTATATCGGTAGTTTTTTTACTCTAAAAGTTTCATTATTGACCGAGATGATCGCCCCTATTTCTAGAACCTGTTGGCAATTATTTAAAACTTCGAGCAGCCGTTGGTTAATCTCATCATAATTTTCATTACCCAATCTAAACAGAATTACACTGGGCAAAGCTTGCTTGCTAACGGCTAACAATTGAGCAAAGTCTAAATCTACAGTTAATATAATCCGTTGTTCGACACGGGCTAAATCGAGAATTTCATTATCTGGTAACTTTTGCAATCCTCTATCCCTGAGATGAAAAACATCGTGACCAAGTTCACGCAACCATTTTACAGTAAGCAAAGAAATGCCCATATCTGCTAAAAACTTCATGTTTATCTAAGCAGTAGTGGGAAAAGGATGAACAGTTTCTCTGGTTAATAAAGCTGCATACTGTAGAGATTGTTTAATATCGTCTAATTCTAAATCTGGATACTCCGATAAAATCTCTTCAAAAGGTTTACCATTTGCCACTAAATTTACAACTAAAGATACAGGAATTCGCATTCCTCGAATACAAGCTTGTCCCGCCATGATGCGAGGATTAAAGGTGATACGCTCTAAATTTTTGAGTTGATAATCATTCATACTACATTTTTAGCTATAACGATGTTTTTAAGAACGCGCCGTGTTGTCGCGCTCTATTAAACAATTATCTAATAGTTACAGAGTATTGATGGGATTCACTTAAAGATGCCCAACTAATTGCACCTTGAGCATCGACTTTGAGTAATGCCCTAATTTTAGTCAAGTCTGGTTGATAAGATACTTTGACGTATTCGGCGGGTAGTTTTTCAGGGGGAACATTAATTAATACTTGAGGCTGCTTTTGACGTAAACCAATTTTGGTTGATACCCCATCAATTTTTTGAACATCCGAGCGAATCATTTGGTCAATAAGATATTTTCTGAGTCTGGCTGCGCCATTTTCTGCTTGTTGAGCTAATTCTCTAATTCGTCTGGCTTCGACTTTTCTGGCTTCGGCGATCGCTTCTTGATGTTTGATATATCTTGCCACCTGCTCGGCTTTGGTTTTGAATGATTCTCCAGTAGAAAGCCATTGAGTAAAGGTTTGCTGTAATTTGATCTCTCGGTCTGACTCCGTGAGAGTTTCATCATCTACCAGATTGGCGATCGCATTTTCCAAGTCTTGAATTTCGTCCGATAGTTCCCAGAGTCGAGGGTTTGATTGAGTCATAGTTTTAAATATTGGTTGTTGGGCGATCGTCATCTCTGATAATCGCCATGTATTTAATGATTAAGCAGCAGGTAGACTAGATTTTTGGGTTGGGGTTTGTTGACGTTGAGCAATCAAATCCTGTAGCTGTTGGGCTGACCAACCATCAACGCAGATTAGATCTC
>JBEANW010000175.1:0-3588 GCA_041165225.1 Cyanobacteriota bacterium
CTTTAATAACCGACCCAAACTAGCTGCCACAATCCCTTTGCCGATACTCGAAACTACCCCGCCAGTAATAAATACAAATTTAGTCATAATATTTCATTCCACCACATTTACTGCTTGATCACCATCGAGAATTTCCCTTTCTAATTAAGCTTACAGCTAGGGCGAAGTCTTTTTTTTATTTTTGTTATCTCCCCGTGAGGAGGTAAGCAAGGGACAGTTTTTAAAAATTTATTGCAATTAATTATCAATTAATGTTTATAATCATCTAAAGAGATAATTATTGATTTTTATTTTCAATAAGCTATTTGATTTAATCAGTTAAATATACAGTTAACAACATAGTGAAGTACAGGAAAGAGATTATAAGATGAGCGATCGCCATGCAGAGAACTCCCATGTTTCAGCACACCAAGAGACAAAAAGAGCAATAAACGTCAAATGGGCTTATCGTTGGGAAGTGTTTCGACGCTTGCAAGCGCTAGAAATCGATTGCCAATGTGCCACCAATGAACCTCTACTAGTAAACTTGGATAGCCCCACCACTCTGGCGCAAGTATGGAGCGTCATGCGACAATCAACTGCCCCTCGTCATCAGCTAGTTGATTGGTTAAACGATTGCTGGAAGCTAAAATATGATCATTCCTTGTAAGGATACCTGGATATAACTTTCAAATCATCATGACCAAGACTAGCGAGATTATTACCAGTTTTAATTTTATTGGTAAACTGAGCAAAATTGCTGACCAGAAAAATCAGAAAAAGAAAATCAAATACCTCAAATTAGAAACAGAGGAAGGTAGCTACTGGATCAAAATTCCTCGGCAATTAAAAAAACAGATTCCTAATTTGTCTCCTGGATGTCAATTAGAAATTCGAGGGAGGGCAAAACAAGGGTCGAAAACGGGCAAAATTAGCAAAATTAAATATAAAGCCCAAACGATCATCATAATTGCCACCGAAAGCCTAGAGGTATTAGATACACCGATTCAGGCTAAAACTCAAATAGCATCACTATTACCTGTATTAAATAGCAAAATCCAGCCCAAGTCCAAAGCCAAGGTGTTGATTTGTGGCAAATCTAACTGCTGGAAAAAAGGGGGGCAAAAAGTCTGTGGCGCAATAGAATCCGTATTAAGCGATCGCGGTTTAACTCAACAAATTCCTATTCAGAAAACAGGTTGTCTCAAACAGTGCAAAAAGGCTCCCACTTTAATCATGATGCCAGATAAAGCTCGCTACAACAAAGTGCAACCCAAACAGGCAAGAGAGATGGTCGAGCAACACTTACTTGTGAATTGTTAAAGATATTAAAAATTAAACTGCTGGAGAAAATCGGTAAAAGCCCAAACTGCATGGGATAAATCCGTATCTTTAGGGGTGGCTGCCACCACAATACGCTGGAGAGGCTGGGGCAACTGGCAAATAGTCACCCCAGGGGGAAGATAAAACACCGATAGTTGAGGTAGAATCGCTGCTCCCGATCCTGTGGCTACGAGGCTAACAATAGTATCGCTTTCGCGGACTTGTTCCGCAGGTTCAAATTGATATCCAGCGGTGGCAAAGTAGTTTCGGATCTGTTTAAAACAGCTATTTTGATGGGGATAAGAAATAATCGGCAGGGCAAGTAACTGTTTCCAGCTAATCTGGGCTGAATCCGCTGAGATATCTAACTTCAGATTAGGAGGCAACAAGACCACATAGTTATCCCGTAGGACTTCAATGGTGCTTAAATCCTTAGAGGTGGGCAAAATCGTAAAGCCGAGATCTGCTTTGCCCTCATAAACCATCTGCTCAACTTGGGGACAGTCTTTCTCTTCCACAATCTTGACTTCAATTTGAGGATGCTTCGATTGAAACTCCGCTCTAATTTTAGGTAGTAACTGCGCTGCTGCACCCCGAAAAGCAGAAATACGTATTTTTCCACTACCCAAACTTTTACATCGATTAGCTTCCTGTTGAATATCTTCCATCGACTGCAAGAGGCGATCGCAGTGAACTAAAATCCTCTCTCCTGCGGGGGTTAAGTGTACCCCTTTCTTGCCTCGGAACAGTAATTGCACCCCTAAGTCTGCTTCCAAAGTAGCGATCGCATGACTTACGGTAGGCTGAGTCAGATCCAACTCCACCGCTGCCTGACTGAATTTGCCACACCTTGCCACGGCAACAAACGACCTAATCTGAGAAAGTTTCATGAGTTGAGATTTTCACCAGTTGCTAACCTTAATCATAATTATGGCTTAATTAGCTTGACGTAAAGATTTAATCGTGGAGATCGTCGCCTTCCCTACAATTTCAATTTCGGCTGGAGTGTTAAAGCGACCAATGCCAAAGCGCAAAGAAGCGTGGGCTAGTTTTTCAGATCGCCCTAAAGCAGTTAAAACATGAGACGGTGCAGTAGATTCAGCAGAACAGGCAGAACCAGAAGATACTGCTACAACTGATTGTAAGGCTAATAACAAAGCCGAACCGTTGACCCCTTCAATACTCAGATTAAGATTATTCGGCAGACTATGATTAAAATCGCCGTTTAAGTGAATCCCCTCTAAGGGTTCCAACATCGACCAGAGCTGTTTTTTTAGTTGCCGCAAACGTTCTGATTCAGTTGTCATCAATTCCACTCCAATTTCCAAGGCTTTAGCAAAGCCAACGATCTGCGGTGTATAGAGGGTGCCTGAGCGCCTGCCTCTTTCTTGTCCACCGCCGTGCATCTGGGCTGCTAGCTTGACTCTGGGATCGCGACGACGCACATATAAAGCACCAATTCCTTTCGGCCCATATACTTTATGAGCAGTTAACGACATCAAGTCAATGTTCATCGCTGCCACGTCTAAAGGAATTTTGGCGATCGCCTGAGCAGCATCGGTATGAAATAATACTCCGTGATCATGACAGAGTTCTCCTATTGCCGCTAAAGGTTGCAGTACCCCAATTTCATTGTTAGCAGCCATAATGGAAACTAAAATTGTATCCTCACGGATGGCAAATTCTAGCTTGGTCAGATCTAAAATGCCATTAGACTCCACAGTCAGATAAGTAACTTCAAAGCCAAGAGTCTCCAGATAGCCACAGGGATCGAGTACCGCCCGATGCTCCGTAGCGACGGTAATAATATGTTTACCCTGATTAAAATAAGCTTCGGCAACTCCTTTAATAGCTAAATTGTTTGCTTCCGTTGCCCCACTGGTAAAGACAATTTCTTCAGGAGTTGCATTGATGATCTCGGCGATCGCTTCCCTGGCATTTTTGACGGCAGCACTAGCTTCCCAACCATAAACATGATTATTGCTAGCAGGATTACCGAAATTCTCAGTAAAATAAGGCAACATCGCCGCCAATACCCTCTGATCTACAGGTGTTGTAGAGTGAGCATCAAGATAGATCTGGGGATGATTCATCATATTCTATTGTTTAGTTTTCAGTCTTTACTTTTTAGCAAAAGCGTAAAATCTCCTGGAAATTTTCGCCTATCTTCTCCCATCAATGGCTCTAACTTGATCTAATAAAGCAATCGAAGGAGATTTTAATCCAGCAATACCAGCAGAAAATATGGGATATAAATTTGGCGAATTATCTGCCCAAGATTGATTT
>JBEANW010000176.1:0-8822 GCA_041165225.1 Cyanobacteriota bacterium
TTAATCTAGCTTTATTAGGAAAAACCATCTCCCCTAAGTATCATCTAGTAATTGCGATCGGGGCAATTCTACCTGATGTCCCCATCTTCTGCTTTTACTTGATTGCCAAGTTGATCTTGAAAATACCTGAAGGTAAAATTTGGTCAGAAGCCTATTACGAACCTTTCTGGCAAAATATCATCGCGCTATTTCATTCCCTACCTCTAGCGCTGATCGCCATCGCCATTTTTTATCGCCTGGACTATAAACCAGGAATGATTTTGGGTCTTAGTCTCGTCTGCCATTCCCTGTTAGATTTTCCCGTGCATCATGATGATGCTCACCGTCACTTTTTCCCTATTAGTAACTACCGTTTCTTCAGTCCCTTTTCTTATTGGGATACCAATCACTACGGCAGAGTCGTTGCTTTGATCGAGATGGCGCTAGTACTGGGAGTAAATCCCCTGGTGTTTAGTTGGCTACACTCTCCCTGGACAAAAGGCATTGTCTTGGCGATCGATTTCTTTTATCTATTTGGCTATTTCCGCTTTTATCTATCAAACCCGTAGGGCGAACTCCAAACTCCGAACTCCGAACTCCGAACTCCGAACTCCGAACTCCGAACTCCTAATTCCGAACTCCGAATTGACTGTTAGCTGAGGACTGTTAGAATGGCGTATGTTTTATTCGGATATAAAGCTTTACTAACAATGTCTAGATCTGCTGCTTCTGCCCTACGAGATGGAGTTATTCTAAACAATCGCTACCGAATTGTGAAGCAGATTGGTCGAGGTGGTTTTGGTCGAGCTTATTTAGCGGAAGATACCCAACGCTATCGAGAACTGTGTGTTCTGAAGGAATTTGCCCCCCAGGCAGAGAGTAGTGATGAATCCCGTCAAGCGGAAGATTTATTTGAGCGGGAAGCAGGGATACTTTATAAGCTGAATCATCAGCAGATTCCTCGGTTTGAGGCGCTATTAAGAACTCAAATTGACGGTAGAAGTTCGCTGTTTCTGGTGCAAGAATACATCAAAGGGGAAAGTTACTGGGAATTGCTTCAGCGTCGAGGCAAATTAAGCGAAGCAGAAGTCACCGAAATGATTTGGGACATTCTTCCTGTGCTGGACTATATCCATTTCTCCGACTTGATTCACCGCGATATCTCTCCTGATAATTTAATTTTGCGCGATCGCGATCTGCGACCCGTACTGATTGACTTTGGCTGTGTAAAACTGGCTGCTAATGCTGTTTCGAGAACCGCAGGACATTCTGTGACTCTGATCGGCAAAAAAGGCTATGCTCCCGATGAACAGTTGCGTCGTGGTCTGACTATGCCCTGTAGCGATCTTTACTCCCTTGCTGCCACGGCGGTAGTTTTGTTGACGGGTAAACAGCCAGATCAGCTATACAATAGCTACGTAGGGGAATGGAACTGGCAACAGATTGAAGCTAGTCCTCATCTCAAAAAAGTCCTCAAGAAAATGTTGGCAGACAGGCCATGCGATCGCTATAAATCTGTTGAACAACTACGCCAGATCTTTGCTCAGGAAGACAACTCAGTTTTCACTTCAGCCTTCACTTCAGTTTTCACTTCGGCTTTTACTAGTTTTAGCTCTCGGTTGCGGACTCTAATTCTTGCTCCTGGCGATCGCCGTAATTACTCTCGAAACCATGATGATGATTCTAGTAGCATCTTATCCCGTGTTACTGACCGCGTTAGTAGCATACCTCAAACAATAACTCGCCTATTTGTTGATATCGATTTTCAGCGGATTAAACCTTGGAACTGGGGGATTTTCGCCTCGGCGATCGTCATTATTCCAGGACTAATTAGTTTTGCCCTAATTAATCAACAGATCATGCGGACAACTTCTCTGGATTTACAGGGTAATCCTCAAAACCTAGTCCTAAGTCAAGAGGAACTAGATTTTCAGCGCCAAATACAACAAAAAGCTCAATCGCTCACGAGCGATACGAGTAGCTTTTATCAAGAGGTTGATCGTATTTTTCAAGAACAGTATCCTGAGTTGGCAGGAAAACAATTAACCGAAAACAGCGACCATAAACAATATCGAGAAGTCTGGTATCGAATTGCCAGGAGTTTACTGTTAAAACGGGAAAAGAAATAGTTCGGAATTCGCCCAGATTGTATAGTCATTCCAATCTTGATTCGGAGTTATTAGGTTTTCAGGAAATCTATGACATGGATGGCTGGACTAGTAGTACTGAACAGGGGGCATGATGGACGACATAATTGCTGACGTTACCCAGAAATATGTCTTTTAGACCTGAGTAGCCTCGTCTGCCCATAACTATTAAATCTGCCTGACAAGATTTAGCAAATTCGCAGATGGTGGAACTAGGATGACCAGTAATTTGGCTAAATTCTGTGGCGATTCCTGTGGCGATCGCAGAATTGGTATAATTATTAGCATACATCGCTTTTTCGGCAAAGGAACGTAATAGCTTGATTCCTTGCTGTTTAACATCAGACCTTTCTTGGCCATAGACTTCGTTGCCTAGCTGCATGATCGGTGGCTCGTCATGAAGGCAGCGGTCTTGATGTTGCACAAAATAAGGAGATAGCAGGGGAATATCTGCTTCTTCATTAGACAAAACGTGCAAGAGAATCAAATTTGCCTGGTCGGCTTTAGCTAAAGCTAAACCTTGGTCAAATACCTGTTTGTTAACTGGTGAATGGTCAATTGCGACTAAGATTTTGTTAAACATTTTCCTCCCTCTCCGTTGGTTATGAATATTCGAGTTAAGAATTAGGAAGCGACAATTTTGCTTCGACTTCGGCTATTTTGAGCCTGGTTTTTAAGACTGTATCGGGGTTAAGACTAATGGAGTCAATTCCCTGTCGGACGAGAAATTCAGCAAATTCAGGATAATCGCTTGGTGCTTGACCACAGATCCCAATTTTGCGCTCTTTGAGTTTGGCGATGGAAATTGCCATAGTTAGCATGGCTTCTACCGCGGGGTTGCGTTCATCAAATAGCTGTGCCACTAATGCGGAATCACGATCTAGCCCCAGGGTAAGTTGAGTTAGATCATTAGAGCCGATGGAGAAACCATCGAATATTTCGCTAAACTCGGCAGCCAACAGGACGTTACTGGGAAGTTCGCACATCACGTATACTTGCAAGCCATTTTCGCCTTTTACTAGTCCCTGGGTTGCCATTACTGCCAAGACTTTACGTCCCTCATCAGGAGTACGACAGAAGGGAATCATGGGAATAACATTGGTTAAACCCATGTCATCGCGGACTCGTTTAAATGCCTGACATTCTAAGACAAAGGCTGCACGGTATCGAGGATCATAATAGCGACTAGCACCTCGCCAGCCCAACATCGGGTTTTCTTCGTGGGGTTCAAACTGTTTGCCCCCCAGCAGGTTGGCATATTCGTTACTCTTGAAGTCCGACATCCGCACAATCACAGGCTTAGGATAAAAGGCAGCAGCGATCGCGGCAATACCTTGAGAGAGCTTATCTACAAAGAAATCTGGTTTATGGGGATAGTGAACTGTCTGACGGGCGATCGCCATCTTGTCCGCAGCATCGGTAATCTCATTAAACTTCAATAGAGCTAAGGGATGAACTTTAATCCGATTGGCGATAATAAACTCTAATCTGGCTAAACCCACTCCGTCGCAAGGCAAAGCCGCTAAACCAAACGCCGATTCGGGATCTCCTACATTCATTAGGATTTGGGTTTTCGTTGGGGGTAAATTATCTAGAGGAATTGATTCAATGGTAAAAGGAATTAAACCGTCATAGACTCTCCCCTGTTCCCCTTCGGCACAGGATACTGTAACATCTTGTCCTGTAGAAATACTGGTGGTGGCATGATGACAACCAACGATCGCGGGGATACCCATTTCCCGCGCAATAATTGCTGCATGGCAGGTTCTACCCCCCTGATTAGTCACGATCGCTCTGGCTTTTTTCATGATTGGTTCCCAGTCAGGATCGGTTTTATGGGTAATGAGAACTTCTCCTGGTTGAAACTGAGCGATCTCCCCCGCATCGAGAATTACCCTCGCTTTACCCGCCCCAATTTTTTCCCCGACGGCTCTACCCGTGCTGAGGATATTATTTTCTAAACCCTCTAACTTATCTAACTTATATGTCTGCAAGACATTGGTTGTTTTCTGGGATTGCACGGTTTCAGGGCGAGCCTGAACTATATATAATTCCCCTGTCAAACCATCTTTCGCCCATTCAATATCCATCGGTGTATACACCTGATGTACCTGGGAATAATGATCTTCAATCTGACAAGCCCATTGAGCCAGTTGCAGAATTTCGGCATCATTAATGGCATATGCGCCCCTTTCTGCTTGGGAAGTGGGGATATTTTTCGTTAGTTTACTCCCTTCTGCGTCATACACCATCTTGATTTCTTTGCTACCCAGACGTTTGTCTAAAATTGGACGATAACCTTGTTTCAAGGTGGGTTTAAAGACAATATATTCGTCAGGATTAACTGCTCCCTGGACAACATTTTCCCCTAAACCATAGGCAGCGGTAATTAAGGCTGCATCTTTAAAGCCAGTTTCCGTATCGATGGAAAACATCACCCCAGAAGTTGCTAAATCGGAACGCACCATTTTTTGGACACCGACGGAAAGCGCTACCTGAAAATGATCAAAGCCTTTAGTTGTGCGATAGGAAATCGCCCGATCAGTGAAGAGAGAGGCAAGGCATTTGTGACAAGCTTCCAGAAGACACTGAAGATCATGGACGTTGAGATAGGTTTCCTGTTGTCCCGCAAAACTCGCATCGGGTAAATCTTCCGCCGTGGCAGAAGAACGCACCGCCACATCAACGTTATAGGTATATTGTTTACAGATTTCCTGTTCTGCCCCTTCAAAGCGATCGCAATGAGAGAAATCAATACTAGACCTCTGACATAGCTGACTATAGGCTTCAGTGATTGCTGTGGTTAATTCCTCTGGTAAAGGGGTATTGAGAATTAAGGCTCTGGCTTGTTGACCACGGGATCGCAAATTATCGAGATCGGCGATATCTAAGTCAGCAAATAGTTGACGTAGCTTGGCTTCTAATCCTGACTGTTGAATAAAACAACGATAGGCATAGGCAGTAGTGGCAAAACCACCTGGGACGTTAATCCCTTGGGGAGTTAGCTGTTGAATCATTTCCCCTAAAGAGGCATTTTTACCTCCCACCAAAGCAACATCCGACATATCTACATCTTCAAACCACACAACTATTGCTGCTGCTTGATCCTGTAATGGTTTTCCTTGGCGATTCGCGGTTACGACCATAAATTTAGTTCCTCTGAAGTTCTATCTCAATTGCTGATCGGATGTTACCGACGTTTTACAGGTTGATATTTCTGTTGTAAGTTAATAAATTGAGGAACTTGTGAAGATGTTTGTGTCCTTGTTTTAGGGAGAAAATCAGCTAAAATGTCAGGCAATCTCTTCCTTCAGTGAATGTTTTACATTCTTGTTACAGTTATGAGCAATTGGCACACTATCAATCTTGCCGAAACCATTGAGTTACTCAACAGCGATGCGAATCATGGTTTATCTAGTGATGAGGTTAATCAAAGACAGCAACGTTTTGGCAAAAATGAACTCCAGGAGACTGGTGGAAGAAGTAAATTAGGTATTCTTTGGGATCAATTCACGAATATTATGTTGGTGATGTTGATTTCGATCGCCATCATTTCCGCAGTTTTAGATCTACGCCACCATAGCTTTCCCAAGGATTCCATCGCCATCTTTACAATTGTTATTTTAAATGGACTGCTGGGATATTTTCAGGAAAATAGCGCCGAAAAAGCTTTAGCTGCTCTCAAACGTCTCTCTGCTACTTCTGTCAGGGTAATTCGCGACGGTGTAACTCAACTGATTGATGCAGGGGAATTAGTTCCAGGAGACATCATCTTTTTAGAAGCAGGGGGGCAAATTGCAGCGGACGGACATTTGCTGGAGACGCAAAATTTACAGGTTAGTGAATCTACCCTGACGGGGGAAGCGACAGCGGTTAATAAGAATGCCCAGCTTATTTTGCCAGAAGATGTCCCCCTGGGCGATCGCCTTAATTTAATTTTCAGAGGTACTGAGGTAGTTAAAGGTAGAGCTAAAGCGATCGTCACGAAAACAGGCATGGAGACAGAGATTGGTAAAATTGCCACCATGCTGCAAACCGTGGAAACGGAACCGACTCCTCTGCAAACCCGCATGACTCAACTGGGTAATGTATTGGTGGGGGGTTCTCTCGCTCTAGTGGTGCTGATTACCATCGGTGGTTTACTTAAGTCAGGCTGGCCGATTTTTGAAGAAATCTTAGAAACTTCTCTCAGTATGGCGGTGGCGGTTGTGCCTGAAGGACTTCCTGCGGTAGTCACCGTGACTTTGGCCATTGGCACGCAAAAAATGATTCGTCGTCGAGCCTTAATTCGTAAACTACCCGCCGTAGAAACCCTGGGTTCCGTGACTACGATCTGTTCTGATAAAACAGGTACCTTGACCCAAAACAAGATGATTGTGCAGCAGTTACATACCAACTCGGTTAACTGCGAGGTTACGGGGACAGGTTATCAGCCAGGGGGGGAATTCCTCTCTCAGAATGAAGATCCCCCAGAGCAACAACCTGAAGTGCAAAAACTATTACAGGCTTGCGTGTTATGTAATGATGCTTTGCTTCAGTATTCACGGGATACAGACCAGAAAACAACGGAATGGTCAATCTTAGGAGATCCCACCGAAGGCGCACTCCTAGCTTTGGCGGGTAAAGCGGGAATGTTTAAAGCAGACTTAGAGCCACAGATGCCTCGGCTGGCAGAGTTTCCTTTTACGGCTGAACGGAAACGCATGTCCGTAATCCTGGCTCATCCCAGGGCAGAATCCCCCTACATTATGTTTACCAAAGGGTCGACGGAATTAATTCTAGAGCGATCGCTCTATGTCCAAATTGATGATCATCCTCAACCCATAACCGAAATACAAAAGCAGCAGATACTCGCCACCAATGATCATCTGGCAAGTATTGGCTTAAGAGTCTTGGGTTTTGCTTCTAAGCCTCTGGCGGAAATCCCTGCTGTAAATACCGAGGAACAAAGTGAGCAAGGGCTTATTTGGTTAGGTTTAGTGGGAATGCTGGATGCCCCCCGCCCTGAAGTACAGCAGGCAGTGCAAAACTGCCAAAGATCTGGCATTAAAAGCATCATGATTACAGGGGATCATCCTTTAACGGCAATGGCGATCGCCACTAAACTCAATATTGCCCAGGAGGACGAACAAGTAACCACAGGACAGGAAATAGCCAGGATGTCCCCCAAGGAACTAGAGCAGACGGTGAATCAAGTTAAAGTTTATGCTCGTGTCGCCCCAGAACATAAACTGCGGATAGTGCAAGCCCTGCAAAAACAAGGAAAATTTGTGGCCATGACGGGGGATGGGGTTAATGATGCCCCCGCCTTAAAACAGGCTAATATTGGCATTGCGATGGGCATCACGGGAACTGACGTGAGCAAGGAAGCCAGTGATATGGTGTTGCTGGATGATAACTTTGCGACAATCGTGGCAGCGATCGAAGAAGGCAGAGTAGTCTATGATAATATTCGGCGCTTTATTAAATATATTCTGGGGAGTAATATCGGCGAGGTCTTAATTATCGCTGCTGCCCCCTTATTAGGTTATACTGTCCCTCTTTCTCCGCTGCAAATCCTCTGGATGAACCTAGTGACCGATGGCTTACCCGCCTTAGCCTTAGCCTTAGAGCCAGCGGAACCCAACGTCATGAGTCGGCCACCCTATAACCCCCAAGAAAGCGTTTTTGCTCGTGGTTTGGGACTTTATATGGTGAGAATTGGGATTATCTTTGCCATCTTAACCATTAGTTTAATGGTGTGGTCCCACAATTACGATCTGGCACACGATCTGGCAGGTGCAAATCCCAACCACTGGAAAACGATGGTGTTTACCACCCTCTGTCTGGCACAAATGGGTCATGCCCTAGCGGTGCGCTCTGATACGAGACTCACAATCGAAATGAACTTTTTTTCTAATCCCTATTTACTAGGAGCGATCGCTTTAACCACAGTTTTACAAATACTACTCATTTACGTCCCACCTTTACGCCACTTCTTTGATACGAGTATTCTCAGTCTCACCGATTTACTGATTTGTCTCGGTTTTAGTATGTTGATGTTTGTCTGGGTGGAGATGGAAAAACTCTGCCAACGTTATTTCTTGAGGCGGAGGCATCAATAATCAGCGTTGCGAATTAGATGTCTACCACATTTCGGGTCGCTACACTTAGTCCTCCCGATACTTCTCCATCCTTTCTCTAAACTCCCGCAACTGCTCATCGTTTACTTCGGTTTCTAAAGGTGCGGGTAAAGGCTTAGATTTAGTCGGTGTATTTAGAATAGATGGCTGTTGTGGCTGTGGTTGTTGTTCCTGGAGCGCTTTAGCTTCTCTTTCTCGATTCAGTCGCTCTTGTTGTGATTGTTTCTCTGCTGCTTCTTTCTCCTGACGCTCTTTTTGGGCTTGTTCTTGTTTTTCTTGTGCTTCACGAGCCAGGCGATCATATTCCGAACCCTCGACAGTAAAATCAATCCTGACTTGAACTGATGCTGCATTGCCACCAGGGGGAGAACTAAACTCCATTTGTCTAGCTGCCAACAATGCCTGGCGATTGACCTGACTGTTGCTATCGGCAGAGGCTAATTCTGCACCGATTACATTACCCTGGGGATCGATAGTCAATTTGACTCCTGCACTACCTTCTGCTCCTTCTAAGACATCAGGGTACTCTGGTTCACAGTTACTAACACAAGCAATTCCTGACTCATCACCCGCC
>JBEANW010000177.1:0-11451 GCA_041165225.1 Cyanobacteriota bacterium
GGGTCGGGGTTCGCGACTGTACGCGAGAAACTGGAGACTTTCGTGAACCATTACTTTTACTCGTTTAAACTCGACCTTGGCAAAGATTTTTTGGAGTTTTTACCAGAAGCGCGCACTTCTATCTCCATGTCTGAGTTACTAAACGTTCTGACTCAAAGGATCCTCGAAGTTCTCCCAATTGCACACGGTGCTGTTTTCCTATGCGATAGCGAACAACAAATGGAATTGGTCGAGAGCCAAAATATAACTCCGAGTGCAGCTCAGTCTTTGGAGTGGAACAACCTTATCTGCGCTCGATTACGATCAGGGATCGTAATCCAACGACGAGCCGATAGACTCTTTCCACTTTTAGTGCCGTTGATTCTGCAACGAGTTAATCAAGCAGAATTAATTGGAGTATTGGCTTTGGGTTATCGCCAAGATGAGCGGCAGTATTCTCTGGATGAACTATGGGCATTCAAGAGGTTAGCAACTCAAGCTGGAAGTGCTATACACATCGCCCAGCTCAACACAGCTAATCACAATGAGCTTAAACAACAGCTGATAGCACTTGAGATGCGGATAGAAATGCTAGAGACTTCGTCAGACAAATTTGTAAAGCCAATATACATTGCCTGTAGTAATTGTAGTTGTCAGAATCCAATTAATGTTCAGTTTTGTACTAAGTGTGGTGGTAAACTAAATGAGCATTCCGAAAATGAATCCACAAAATGTTGACCGCACTAAACTCGACTTTAGGTTTGACTAGATAATGAGCGATCGCGCGTTTGGCTTCGATAGCATTCTTAAAAGTCAATTCTTCAAAAGGATCTGGATCGACAAAAGAACGAACGGGAAAAGGAATTACATTCTCTGAAACAACGGGTAGCTCGATTTTGCCAATGGCAGAACTTGGTAACGCTAAGGCGCGTTTTGAGTGGTCAGGGGTCGAGCCAGAGGTCGCCCTCTGACACTCCCATTCAAAACCGTGCTTGCGGCTTTCGTCGCACACGGCTACCCCTGGCTTTTCGGTACTTTATATTTTGTTCTATAAACCACAATCATCGCTTCGATGCTGTATTAGTCATTAAGAACTACTTATTTCCCTACTCAGACTTCAGGGCTGTACGTCAGCATATCTCAGACATTACATCCATCCTTGTCAGGCATTACCTGTTAGTTCAGGTTAAGCATTAGCTTTTTACAGCATCCTACTCCCATATTTCATACGCTTCACATCTGGTTGGTCAAGAATTATGTCATTGATAGAAATATGGGGTTATCTCGTTCCCTAGATTCATTTCACGTTGTTCTTAGTCCCTAATCTCTACTCCGAGAGGTATGATGATGAGAAAAATATCAGCACTTCTACTTGATATTCTTTTTATTTCTTACTATAAAGAAACAAAAACCTCTGATGCCTTTTGGCTGTAGTGTGTCAAGCCGTTTCACTACTTGTGGGTAACGAAGATTGATAGATTAGTTAGACTTTGTTGAACTTAAACAACTTCCCTTGCAGAGTTACCGAATTCGGCTATCAGCTATCTGCTTTTATCCTAGCTTTGCACCACTATGATGTTACCTAGCAGCACATAGGATATGGATTCAAACGTCTCATTCGTCGGTAGGAATTTAACCTACATGAATTTAGAGTTATTGTATTTTCTAGGTTCTAGATAATACCCTCAGCGTTCCTACAAAATGTAGTTAGACTGAAACGAGTCGCACGGAAGCTTCCCACTCAAAAGCCGCCGTCCCAAGACCGCCCTAAAGGATTAGCTCCTTACGTCGCGTCCGCTGCATCGCTTTTCCCTTTCCTCACGGAATCAAGCATGAAATAGCCCTTAATTTTCGAGAAAATCATGCACCCAACAAAGGTTTGATTTCAGCGACTAAACGTTTAATAACGAGGAATGTTAGACCTTTTTTGGCTTCTTTGCTTGCCAAGACGATCAACATCGCTTCTTCCCCACATCCGCTCAAAATGCTATAGCCAGCTTCCCCTTCCACCATTACTCGTTCAACTAAACCCCTGGCAAGTTCTTGTCCAATTCTTTCCCCCAGAGACAGCATGGCAGCCGACATTGCTGCGGTTCGTTCTTCATCAAAATTGCTGGGCAATACTGAGGTTAATGGTAAGCCATCAAGAGTTACCAATGCTGCTCCCTGAAGGTCAGGAGTACTGCTAACAAATTTTTCGAGCAGCTCTTTAAGTAGAGAAATTTGAATCATAGTAAGTTTTTCGATAGTTGGTATTATATAGTCTGAATTAGGCGCAGACGAACCTACTCTAGGTTCTGCTCCTAAGACAAACAGATTAGAGAGGTGACGGAGAATCGACTTTAGCGAATCTAACAATGCCCGTACATTTTTCGGTAATAGTGACTTATTATTAGCAATTTAATTGCAAGCAATATAAGCGTGTACTGTAAAAATTTTAATCATCTTAAATTTATGATATTTAAGATAATACACCCTGTTGAATAATACCCATCATAAAGAATTTAATCAGCAAGCCTGACTACCATCTTCAATTCTTTCGATTCTGTAAACCTATCAACAACTTATGGTGCTAGACTAGTATACGCAAAATAAACAATTCACACATTCAGGATTTCGGGTGTTTTTACTTTGATTAAAAATGTCCCTGAATGGAGGATTAACCCGAAATAGGAGTAAAAAATAATATGCCAGTAGTTTCTCTCGCAGAACTTTTAGAATCTGGGGTTCACTTCGGTCATCAAACCCGTCGTTGGAATCCACGGATGTCTCAGTACATTTATACCGCCCGCAATGGAGTACATATCATTGACTTGGTGCAGACCGCCCAGTTAATGGAAGAAGCTTACGATTATATGCGTTCTTCCTCCGAGCGAGGCAAACGAGTACTCTTTGTGGGTACTAAACGTCAAGCAGCAGGAATTATTGCTCAAGAAGCGACTCGCTGTGGTGCCTACTATGTCAACCAACGATGGTTGGGGGGCATGTTGACCAACTGGGAAACGATCAAAACTAGAGTAGAAAGACTCAAAGAAATCGAAAATCTGGAAGAGACTGGAGCTTTAGACCGTAGACCCAAGAAAGAAGCCTCCGTGTTGCGTCGCGAGATGGGCAAACTACAGAAATACTTAGGTGGCATCAAAATGATGCGAAAAGTGCCTGATATCGTGGTGATCATTGACCAAAAGCGGGAACATAATGCGATCGCTGAATGTCAAAAATTGGGTATCCCTGTGGTTTCCCTTTTAGATACCAACTGTGATCCCTTAGTAGCTGATGTGGCAATTCCTGCTAACGATGATGCCATTCGCTCAATCAAACTAATTGTCGGTAAACTAGCGGATGCTATTTACGAAGGTCGTCATGGACAGCCAGATAATCAGGATGATTATGATGAGCTTGAGGAAGGAATCGATACAGATGAATATCCAGGTGCAGAAGAGGAAGCAGAAGCAGTAGAACCTGAAGTAGGCGCAGATAGCGAAGAATAGACTTTACCTTTAAAAGCTATTAGCTAAAAGCTAATAGCTTTTAGTTCTAAGGGTTATTTAGGTAAATAGCTTATTAAACTAAAATTAAAAACAGAAAAATATGGCAACTATATCGGCAGCAGTAGTCAAAGAACTGCGGGAAAAAACTGGCGCAGGGATGATGGACTGCAAAAAAGCCTTGACAGAGAATGATGGTGACATGACCAAAGCGATCGAATGGTTGCGTCAAAAAGGAACTATCTCTGCTGATAAGAAACAAGGTCGTGTGGCAGCGGAAGGGTTAGTAGAAAGCTATATCCATACTGGTGGCAGAATCGGCGTGTTGGTGGAAGTAAATTGCGAGACAGACTTTGTGGCTCGTCGGGAAGAGTTTCAAGAGTTAGTCAAAAATATTGCCATGCAGATTGCTGCTTGTCCTAACGTGGAATTCGTCAGGGTAAGCGATATTCCTGAAGATACCGTCACCAGAGAAAAAGCCATTGAAATGGGTCGAGATGACCTAGATGGTAAACCAGAGAATATCAAAGAAAAAATTGTTACGGGTAGAATTGATAAGCGTTTAAACGAAATCGCTTTGCTCCCTCAACCCTATATTCGTGACCAAAGTATTACTGTCGAAGAATTGGTTAAGCAGAGTGTAGCTCAGTTGGGAGAAAACATTCAGGTGCGCCGTTTCGTTCGCTTTGTCTTAGGAGAAGGGATCGAAAAACAAGAGACCAACTTCGCCGATGAAGTAGCTGCACAGACAGGAAAGAAATAAAAGGGCTTTGCCCCAGCTTTTAGCTCTTCGTTATTAGCGATGGGCTTCGAGAGCAAAAAAGTAAATCAAAATAATGCTGCTAGTAAATTAGCGTACCCTAACCCTAGTCGTAGACTGCCTTAAACTTTCCAAGATCTCAGATCTATATTTAGTTTGATGAGTGTTCTACGGCTTTTGCTTTTTTCAAAAGATGGAATTAAGATGAACTAGCTACGCATTACAAGATTAATTAACAGTTGCAGCCAGTTCTCATAACTCCGTGAACATATTTTAAGATAAACATAGGGATGACCAAATCGATTCAGCAAGTAAAGCACAACCTCGAAATTTTAAAATCACAGGTAGCTGAAACCGCAACTGAACTTGAGGAGCTACATTGCAACTACTTAGAGCTTCTAAGTCATTCCCTCAAACAACAGCTAATCTTAGCTTGTTATCAGATTTGTACTCAGCTTTACCCTCAATCATTTATCAATTTGTCCTTGAGTGCTAAACAAGACTTACAGCAAAATCTCCGCAACCTGAGTACTGAACTGAAAACCCAATTGGCGGAAATTGTCGCCCAAAAAGAACTAGAGCCAAAACCTCCAGAGCTTAATTTGATTTCAGAGTTGATTAAAAAATTACCCAAGCCAAAACCAAAAACAGAAGCAACAGGGGAAGAGACAGGGGAACAGCGAGAAAATACTTTAACAGAAGACGATCTGGAATTGATCAAAGCCGAAATAGCCAGTATTGAAAATATCGAAAACCTGGAAGATATCGAATTGATTGCAATTAATGCTAGTGCGATCGCTGCTAACTTAGATGAGGAGGTTGAGCCAGATCATTCAACACAAGCAGCACCAAGGGAACAGGTGAACCTTGAGAACCCTGAACATCTAATTCTGTGGCATCAGCAGATTGAGCGAGGTATCAAAAGAACTTTGGATGAGACTTCGAGAAAGGTGAATCACCTACTACAAAAGTCAAAAATCATCCCAGATCGTCTCCCAAATCAAGTGATTGATGTGGCAATGCAGGCAGATGGGGACAAAGGTATGAGAAATAATTTCAAGCTGCCACAAGTTCCCCACGTGATGAATTTAACTATTGAAGGTGACAAAAGTAAACAATCCCAGTCAGGTAAAAAATCTCTGCAAATTAGTTTGTTGCGTCTACGTTTAGCAGAATTAGAATTTTCCGACCATCTCTTAAATGCCAAACGGGGACAGCTTCGCAATCTGATGAGCAAAGTAAACAAACTTGACAGTCAATATCAGGCAATCCAACAAGAACTGGCAGTAATTGAAGCTCAGGCAGCCTGGCGCTCAAGTTGGTATGAGGATTGAACCCTTAAATTATTTGACTTTTGGCTACGTGTGGCAAACTATGGGTCTTGGTGACCTACAAAATGAATAACAATACAAACAGGATTTAGTATTAACTACTTTATCTCGGTTTTTGCGACTCAACCAAGCAACGCTTCAATTCTCTAGCCAATATCTCTACATAAGGTTCTTTCAAAATCCCAAAATGGTCTCCAGCAATATTAATAATCTCTAATCCTCCAGTAATTAATTTACTCCAACCAAATTGATCTTCAAAGTTTCCAAACGTTAACATATCTTCATACTCTCCCATTGCCTTAAATAAAACAACCTGGCCTGAATATATCTGTGGAACGTAATCTTGTTGTGCTTTTAAATATGTTTGGGGAACTTTATTTAATTGATGATCTTTTTTTGCTTGATGATTTTTAGGGGATAGATTTAAATTAAACTGATGGAGAAATTTAAATTTATTAGTATATGTCAATTTTAAAAATAGATATTGAACAGGGGATTGGCAAAATTTTCCCAAGTGAGTCAACAATCTCTTACGAAGAGGATGCATAGTATAAGCCTTGGGATCCCAAGTATCAAATAAAGCCAGAAGAGCTACTTCTTCACCTTGAGACTGTAGTTGTTGAGCAGCTTCAAGCGCGACCATCCCTCCGAAAGATAAACCTCCTAAAAAGTAAGGTCCGTGAGGCTGAATTCTCTTTATTTCTTGAACGTAGATAGCTACTAAATCTGCAATGCGCTCAAACCGAAGTTGAGAATCATCAATCATTTCTACTGCCAAGCCGTATACTGGTTGATCCTCACCCAACTGAGATGACAAAGGGTAATAAATACCAACACCTTGAAATAAAAACAGTGGAGGCTTTGTTCCTTTTGGTTGAATAGGCGCAAATGTGCAGGCGGAGTAAGGTTTTTGTTCTTGCTGGTCTAAAAAATTAGCCTGTTGTTCGAGAGTAGGCATTTGGAATACTATGCCAAAAGGTAACTTAGTTGCAAAAGTTTGTTCAATCTTGGTGGATAAAGTTACAGCTAATAAGGAATGTCCTCCTAAATGAAAGAAGTTGTGATTAATACCAATCGACTCAAGACCTAAAACCTCTTGCCAGATAGTAACTAATTGCTCTTCGGTAGCAGTACGGGGAGCAATTATAATTTCGTTATCTACCTGAACGGGTAGAACAGATAATGCACGACGGTCTACTTTGCCATTGGGGTTGAGAGGAAATTCTTCAACAAAAGCAAAACAAGACGGAATCATATACTGGGGTAAAGTTTCTTGCAGAAAATTTCTTAGCTCTCCCGATGTAGGAGGCTGGTTTTGAGCAATTAAATAGGCGATTAATTGCTTTTCTTCTAAGCAATCTTCCTTGGCTACTACTACACAATTACTTATTGCTGGATGTAGGCTGAGGCAAGACTCAATTTCACCCAATTCGATCCGCATTCCACGAATTTGTACTTGATTATCCTCCCGTCCCAGCATTTGTAAGTCGCCTTGAGGGTTTAAGCAACCAATATCACCTGTGCGATAAAAACGTTCACCATCTAGCAGAATATATTTTTCCTCAGTTAGGTTGGGCAGATTGAGGTAACCCTGGGTAACACCTTGACCAGAGAAATAAATTTCACCTTTAACACCCACAGGCGCAATTTTTTGATGCCGATCTAATACTCGTAGTTGAACGTGATTAAAAGGCTTGCCAACCAGAGTTTGCTCAATCTCAAGCTCTTTGGGGACAAAATAGGTACAGCCCATACAGCTAATTTCACTTGAACCATAGATAGCATATACTTCTGCCTGGGTAAATACTTTATTTAATCGGTTTAGTATTTTGGCTGGAATCATGTCCCCACCAGAAGAAGCGTGTTTGACATGGTTAAATCGTTCTAACCCTTGATGATCTTGATCGAGATAATCAAGCAATATTTTTAAAAGACTGGGGTTTAAATGAAAGAAACTCGATCGCTCGATTACTTTTGCCAATAAGTTCGGTTGCAGTAATTGCTCAGGAGTGATTAGATTAACCCGCCCACCAGATGCTAGAGGTAACAACAGCATCAAAAGGCTAATGCTAAAGGTGTGTCGCGCAGTGGCTAAGAAACTATCTTCAACACCAAAACGATATTTTTCTTGGGCGGCAAAAATGTAGTGAATTAGATTACTGTGGGAGGAAACTACTCCTTTAGGGGTTCCAGTCGTCCCAGAGGTAAAAAATATGTGGGATATGCTGTCAGGGGAACAGGGATAGTTAGGATTAGAGCGATCGCCTGATGATAAATTTAGGGTGGATAGATCAATAGTATTAAGGTCAAAGTTATCCTCAATTTCCTTAAAGCGATCGCACTTACAGATAATAGCTATCGGTGCTACCTGTTCGACAATGATTTTAATTCTGCCTAGAGGATATTCTGTATCTATCGGGACGTATACTGCATTAATTTTGTGAATTGCCAGGATCGCCACTAAGATTTCCGACCCAGGATCGACAAGTACTCCAACGCAATCTTGAGGTTTTACATTTTGACTAATCAAGTAGTTAGCTAATTGATTGGCCTGAGAATTTAGTTCTCCATAGCTAATTTGCGTCTCGCCAAAAGTGATGGCTATCGACGAGGGAAACGCTTGGGCATACTGTTCAAAACGACGATAGATCGCAAAATTACCATCATGACTAGCAAGACAACAGAGATCGCTCTGTAGTGTAATATCTGTTGAAGACGACAAGGTGGCAAAACTTTGATCGAGAAGTAGTGTGTTTTGATGCATATTGATTAATTCCCCTTAATTAATTCCCCAATCTTTTTAATAGCTGAGAGGTTCAATTTGTCTTATATCAGTGCCAAAGTGCGATCGCGAAGCTGATGCCATCCAATCTTTTTAAACAGGGATGGGAGACTCTTCTTTGCTCGGTAATAGTTCGCTATCCAACAACATTGGATGTTTCAATTTAGTCTTGGCTGTCTGCTCAAAATTGTGGTTGAATTCTCCCAGAACACCACGACGCATCTGATCGAGTTCAATAGACTCAAATAAAGCTTGAAAATTACCTTCGCCAAAGCCTTGATTTCCCTTTCTTTCAATAAATTCAAAAAAGATTGGTCCAATAATTTCTTTAGTAAAAATTTGCAGCAAGATACCGTCTTCTTTGTTGCCACCATCAATTAGAATTTTTAATTCTTGGAGAGCAATAATGTTTTCTTTATGGATAGGAATCCGCTTATTTATTAATTCATAATAGCTATTGGGAGTGTCTTGAAATGCAATTTCTTTTTTGATTTTACCTACAACTGAGTAGATATCATGACAGCCCAAAGCAATATGTTGAATACCTTCGCCATTGTATTTTTCGAGGAATTCAGCAATCTGTGAAAATTCATCTTGAGACTCATTTAAGGGAATCCTAATTTTGCCACAGGGACTAACCAACGCTTTGCTGCGGAGGGCTGTCTTTTTACCTTTAATATCAAAGAAACGAATTTCTTGAAAATTAAAAACACATTCATAGAATTTAGCCCAAGCATCCATATTTCCTTTGAATACATTTTGGGTAATGTGGTCAATATAGGTAACTTTAGGTTTAGCTAAAGAATGTTTTCCAGTAGGTTCAAAAAAGCTCTTATAGAATTGTTCAGAAGTTTGACGATCAATTAAATAAATCTTAGAGCCTCCAACACTTTCAATTGCAGGCAAGTCATAATCAGAACAAATTACTGCTTTGGCACCACGCTTCACCGCTTCCTTGAGGGCAAAGTTAGAATCTTTGACTCTAAAACTGATACCACAAACACCAGAACCATGAATAGACTCGAAAGAAGCAGCATCGGTATTTGCTTCGGCGTTGACAATAAACTTTATTTTCCCTTGCTCGAGCAAGAAAATATTTTTTCTCTGATGACGACCAGTTATTACAAAGCCAAACTTAGTAAAAATATTAATAATTTTTTGAGGGAACTTAGTAGTGAATTCTATGAAATCAAAGCCATTTAGTTGGATCGGATTTCTACTATTAATATCAACTGCTTGTTTTTGATTAATTATCATGAAAATTACTATTATTTTGTTTAATATTTTTTAGCAATAAAAAATTTCAAGGAGACATTATTCCTCAAGTCTCTTGAGGTTAATTGTGTTTTTACAATTATTGGCTTTTAGTATATTTAGGAAAAAATAATTGCTCTGACAGATAAAAGTACTGGTTTTAAGATTTCAATAATTGATAGATTTAATCGATATATAATTTTTGCTCATAAATACTAATTAATTTTTTGTATTCTACTAAAAATATGCTGTCACACAAATAAAAATGCTGCTATATTAAAATGGGCTGTTCATTAAGAATTTATATTAGAAAATTATGATTCTGTCAGAATTGAGCAAGAATCCTATTCCAGAGGTAATCCTCTATCAAAATAGTGCAAATAGTATTTAAAATAGCAATTACTGACAGCTAAAGATTGGGCATGAGTGAAACACTAGACTGGGTAAGGTTGCAAAAAGCATTATCTGTAGAAGCGGAACGAGGATATGCAGATTTGGTAGGCAATCAATTTCGCTTTAGTGAGTTTCTCTGTCTAAGTTTGGGTAAGCCTCCGAGAAACGTGGCTGCGGGGGATAAGATGCAGTGGCATGATATCGCTCAAAAGTTTGCCAAGTATGGTGATTTAAGTGTGGCTCAAAGAAAACAGTTGGTGATTAGTACTCGTAATTTTCTCCAACAGCAAAAAGCGATCGTCGAAACTCCTCATACTCCACCTAATCCGAAGACTCCCCGCACCGCTACTTTAAGCAGCCCCAAAGCAAAGACTTATTTAACTCAGGAAATTAGTTTAGATCAGCCTTTAAGTCAGGTAATTGATATCGGGCGCAGGAGCAACTATTTAGAACGTTTGGGATTGTATACTGTGCGAGATCTTCTGTTTTACTATCCCCGCGATCATCTGGACTATGCCCGACAGGTGCAGATTACTCATCTAGAAGCAGGAGAGACGGTCACGGTAATTGGGACAGTTAGAAGCTGTAAGTGTTTTAGTAGTCCCAGAAATAAGCAACTGACGATCTTTGAATTAATCCTCAGCGATGCTAGTGGAAGATTAAAGCTGAATCGCTTTTTAACGGGGGCGAGATTTAGTAATCGAGGTTCCCAGGAAAGATATAAAAGTCAGTATCCTGTGGGTTCGATTGTGGCAGCATCAGGACTAGTTAAACAAAACAAATACGGCATTACCTTAGATAAACCCGAAATCGAAGTTTTAGACGGCGCGGGGGCAAGTATTGAATCGATTAAAATTGGTCGGCTGTTACCTGTCTATCCCTTAACAGAAGGCGTACCTGCCGATACCGTAAGAAACTCAGTGATTGCTGCTTTACCCGCTGCTGCCAAATTACCCGATCCTCTGCCGAGGGAACTGCGGGATCTCTATGGATTGGTTAAATTAAAAAATGCGATCGCCTGTATCCATTATCCTGAAAACAGCGAAGAACTCGCCCATGCTCGACGCAGATTGGTATTTGATGAATTCTTCTACCTCCAGCTTGGCTTTCTCCAGCGTCGTCAACAACTAAAACAAAATCAGTCCAGTGCTAGTTTTACACCCCAAGGAAAATTAATTGAACAGTTTGAGCAAATACTACCCTTTGTTTTAACTAATGCTCAACAACGAGTTATTCAAGAAATCTTTGAGGATTTAGATGATTCTGACACACCGATGAATCGTCTAATACAGGGAGATGTCGGTTCAGGCAAAACCATCGTCGCCGTATATGCGATCTTGGCAGCAATTCAGTCAGGTTATCAAGCCGCATTAATGGCACCGACAGAAGTATTGGCAGAACAGCACTATCGTAAATTATTGACTTGGTTTAATCTGTTGCATTTACCAATAGAGTTACTCACGG
>JBEANW010000178.1:0-2555 GCA_041165225.1 Cyanobacteriota bacterium
TTTTAGGATTACGAGCCTTAATTAATTATTTGACAAGCAAGATAGCCTAATAGTTTAACGGAACTAAGAACTAACAAATTGATTTCATTGTCATAATTTTTCGGGCGATTTTAATTTTAGCCTTAAGAGAATTAGGTTCAGGACGACCATGACCTTCAATGCCGTAATAGCTATCAAAAACTGATTGATTATTCACTCCTTTGCGAGTAAATCTTGATAAATACTGCTTGTAAAATTCAAAGTTTCGATTGTGCAAGTTATCGTTAATATTTGCCAAAAGATAAATATTTGGGACGCTAACTATATCTTGCTTAAATCTATAGCTGCAAGAAATTTGATTGCCAAATTTTTCTAACAAACTTTCAGGTTGAGTCATATTAAATATAGGCTGCATTAATTGCTTTTTATAATGCAAGTTTACTTGACTATTAACAGCTAATACATTGGTTTTTTGTTTAAGATAGGTACTGCTAAGTAGCGCCCCAAATGTTCCTGCTGAAGAACCAAACAACATTGTATCTTGAAGATTTATCTTAGCTAAGTTACAGATATTATCTAATACTTGAGCAATAATTTGATTAAAATTTAATTCCGCCGAACCGACATAATAACTAGATGTTAAACCAGGCACAAAATGACCAGGATCGCTGATACTAATTATAGATATATTATCTGGTTTAAAGGCTGAAGTACTTGCTTCAAAGCTAATTTTCTTTTGACTTAAATCATATTGATCGGGAGTCAAATTTTTGTAGCTAGGATGGGCGCTTTGGAAATAAACATTTAGCTGGTGCGAATTCTGCTTTAGATAGCAAAAAATATAGAAATAGGAAAAGTCGTAAAGTTTTTGGGAATGGGGAAAATAGAGTTTATAAATCACGGGTTCTTCCAGACATATATCATTAGCTTGGATGGTGCAATCATTCACCTCAAGTTGTCGAAAAATCTGGGGAATATAGCCAAAAATCCGCTGATTGTATTCACGAGGCAGGATCTCCAAAGCAGAAGTGATAAGCTGGGCGATCGCCTTAAACTGATGTTGCGCTTTATATTCCTCAAATTGACGTTGAACTTTTCGAGCCAAGGCGATCGCATCCGTTACCATTATTTTATTAAAAATTCTAAATATAGCCACTCATTCTGCCAAGAATACTACCGATATTTGGTTTTAGTGGCTAACCTGATTCTTGAATTAATTAATCAATCTTGAATCTTGTTATGGGAAAGAAAAAGCGTAAGTTACCAGACAGACTCATTATAGGCAGAACCAAAACATCCCAACAAGCAAAAGCACCTGCTACTTTTGGGGCAGGGGGAACAATTGGGACAGACTTTCATATCCGCTGGACTCCTCGCAAACGGGTTATAGCGGCAACGGTATTGGGAGTTCCTTTTTTGCTGGCAACTGCGATGGCGTTTAAGTCAGGTTATATTTTGATGGGAGTAATTCTAGTGGGTATAGCAGGTTTTGTCGGGTTGATGTATTTGGCTTTACGTTACATAGAGGCAAATGAATTTTAAGAGTCGCTAGTTACTGCGCCTGGGCAATAATTATTCTGTGTCGGGGGGTAGTGACAGAAATACACGGAGTAGCAAAACCTGCTTCAACAAATGTCTGTTCCATATCTAAGGCGAAATACTCATCTAAATAGGGTTCAGTACTTTTGAGCAGGGTCAAAACATAGGGAGGCATTTTTTGAAATACTGAGGATTGAGGATTCATATCCATAATGGATAAATAACCACCTGGACGCAACAAACGATGAGCTTCCGTAATTATTGCTCGTGCAGCGGTGGCAGGAAGCTCATGAAACACCAAAGAAGCTGAAACCAAATCAAAACTTTGATTGGCTAAACCTGTAGATTCAGCAGCACCATGAATCCATTTTATTGGATGTTGCTGCTGTTCTCCCCGATATTTAGCTACCGCCAGAAAGTAGGGAGACAGATCAATTCCTGTGATTTCTGCTGAGGGATAAACTTCCTGTAGAGCAATGCTGCTCATTCCTACCCCACAACCAAGATCCAGAATCTTAGTGGGGGTAATGGTTAGATGGTGCTGTAATGCCTGATGATAACTCTGCCTGAGCATTGTATCGCCGTTAACACCAATCTCTGGCCAAATTTTGCCATGGACAGAACGAGCAGCAGATTCTACCTCCCAAGCTGCTTGCCAGCTTAAATTGCCCTCTGAATAAGCATGAAAAGAAGTGGTGTAATAGTCTGGATATTTCAGGTCTGGATTTTGGATTTGAGCAAAGTCTTCAGACCAATTGCGATCGCTCAATTGTTGAACATTCTCTCGCCAAGACACCCCCATCACCTCGGCACGCTTAATCATCATCTGGCGAGCGCGGGATTTAGCAAAATTAGCTAAAGGCTCAATGGATAGAATACCTTTTACCAAACGGGAGGTGAGGTCAATTTTCGGCTGAGTAGTAACAGTCATCGCAAATAAGTGAGAGTGAGTTGGTGTAATTAAATCTAGAATAGTTTTTGGCAGGGGTTCGGTTCAAGGGGATAGGGTTTCGGGCAAAGATTAACTGCCTAATAGC
>JBEANW010000179.1:0-6472 GCA_041165225.1 Cyanobacteriota bacterium
GATCGCTCGCTGCCCTCACAAAATCCTCACGAGAAAATAGTAGTTTCGGAGTGATTTCGGGTTTTACCAAATTAAACCAAATTTAAATCCAGAATATAGCAATTCACAGAACCATGAGGTACTGCTTTTTCCCTTTCCCCTTTCCCCTTTCCCCAAATAAAACCAAGGTGTACCTCACGAATACGACAAACGCTATAGTATACTTGTATTCTTAAGCATCGACTGTGGCAGGTAATCAAAAAAAAATGCTACTATCTATCAAAAACGATGATTGTGAGCGGCATTTTGATCTTCGGTCAATCTAGAAATAACTCAGGTAAATAATCTAATGTTACAAAATCATGTAATATGTTGAAAATACTTACCTAGTTCGATATCGTATAGAGTGATAAGAATAAAAGTTTAAATCTAAATACTTCAAGTTGTTTTCATAAAATTGAGCAATCGAGAAGTTTGTCTAGGGATTGTTAAATCAGGTTTAGATATTGAAACAAAGGAAGAACTGCATTTTTTGTAGTCTAGACTACTTTTAGGTGCATATAAAACTTTGGATGCTCGTAATTAAAGAGAGTTATCATTTTTAAACGCATGAAAATATTGCCGAACATAAAAAAAATAAATTTCAGAAATTATCTTGCCGAGAAACTTCATGGCAAAAGTGATGGCAGCAGCGATAGCAAGGGTGTTTCCAGTGATACTCAGGAGCAGAATACTCAGCTTTCCGTTAACAATGCTCCCCAAGATTCCGAATCTCAGCTAACGACCTTGCAATCTGAACCGCAGCAATCTTCGGCCTTAACGATCGCTACTGATAGTCCAGGAGCAATAGTCCAGTGGTCACCTGCAATGCAGTCTTTACTGGAGGAACCGCCATCAAACTTGCCCCTGCAATTAATTGCAGGAGGAATGGTGTTTTGCCTTGCTTTCTTCGCCTGGGCTTGGTTTGGAGAAATTGATCAGATTGGTAAAGCTCAGGGAAAGCTAGTTCCCAAAGGAGAAACCTATAAGATCGAATCTTTGGAATCAGCTAAGGTCAATAATATTGCGGTGAAAGAGGGGCAAAAAGTTGAGGCAGGACAGTTAATTGCCAGCTTAGACTCGGAGCGAGAAACTAAGGAAGTTGAGAGACTCGAAGAGATCCTCGCTTCAAGTGAGATTGATCTCAATCAAAAACTTAATTTACTAGAACAAGCCAAGTTAGAAATCCAAACTCAGCAAAAGATTGGTGAAGCCGAACTCCGCTCCCAAAAAGTAGCGATCGACTCAGCGATCGCTAAGGCGCAAGTAACGGATGATTTACTAGCCCAACAACAGTCTGAGCTACAAGCCAGTTTAACCAGACAAGGAAAAACCGAACAGTTGACGGGGTTAGACAAAACAAAGTTAGATCAAATCAATTCAGAGTTAAAAGAACACCAACAAAGACTTGCTAGACTCAAGAGCCTTGCTGAACAGGGAGCGATTTCCCAAGAATATATTTTCCAGGCTCAACAGGCACAACGGCAAATTGAGCAACAGTTGATTGAGAGCAAAGTACAGGGGATTAGCGGGATCAGTGAGCAGATCTATCAGTCAGAACAAGCCACTCGGAATATGCGATCGAGCATCACTGAAAATCAAGGGGAATTAGCTTTAGCCCAAAAAGAATCAGAACGGTTGCGAGTAGAGTTGGAATACAAGCAAGCTGCTAATCGCCGAGCAGAAATCGCTGCTGAACAAAAAGCCCAGCAGTTAGGACTAGAAATTAATCAAGCCAAAACTAAAATAGCCGAAACCAAAAACCTTCTGGCAAGTGCCAATAACCAGCTAGAAAAAAGATTACTTAGATCTCCTGTGGCGGGAACAGTTTTAGCGTTCAATGTGGTCAATACAGGTAAAGTGGTGCAATCAGGAGAAACTGTAGCCGAAATTGCCCCCGATAACGCTCCTTTGGTGCTTTCTGCTGTCTTGCCAGATCGAGATGCTGGCTTTATTGAAAAGGGAATGACCGCCCAGGTTAAATTTGATGCTTATTCCTATCAGGATTATGGAGCAATTCCTGGAAAAGTAGTTAACATCTCAGCCAATACCAAAACTGATGATAATTTGGGAGAAGTATATAGAGTCCAAATTGAACTCGATCGCAATTATGTTTCTCAAGATTCTAAAAAGATTTTATTCAAACCAGGACAAACTGGTAGCGCCGATATTGTGATTCGTCACCGTCGTGTTATGGACGTGCTGCTCGAACCAGTTAAAAAGCTACGTCAAGATGGCGTTGATATGTAATACAAAATTTTAACAACCTAACTAAAATCTAAGAAGTATCATGTATAACAATTCCTATTCTTCTGATTCTCAACTCAATAAGACAATGAGCAACGAGCAATTCAATCAAATAGTTGATGCCATTTTATCGGGAAAATATTCCTGGGCATGCCTTTTGATTTTGCGTTTTTCGGGGTATAATCCTCTGCACTATATACCCTATCGGACTTATAACCGATTAATGAAAGCTAATCGTGAACAGACCAGGCAAACAGTACCGCCTCTAAATACTAATTCCAATAATTCCAATCTGATTGATGGTCAGGAGGCTAGATTTGGCGGGAAACCTGCTCATCAACTTCAAGACCTATATTACCTCGAAGAAATAGATCAGCAATCCACTAAAGTTAAAGGAGGGAAGAGAAATTTTGCGATGAACATCCTCTCTCATCTATTTCCTTCATGAATTTAGCAAAAAACTATCCGAGAATATTAGCCAAGAATAAGGGTGCTATAGGCTTAAGGTAAATAGCACCCTTTTCTAAGGTTATCTTCATAAGTTATCGGATAATTAAATTATTTAAAAACTATAACGTCATATAGCAGTTATTAATTTTTCAGCAGTAGTTGCTCAATTAATCAAATAATCAAAGTACCAAGATTCATTTTAATAGCTTTTATTAGGATCAGAAAAAGTGGATATTACTAAAGCAGATTCTCTATCTACTCATCAAACAGCAACACAATCACCAGTTTTAGATTGGCTATCAAGCCAAAGTCAGTTTTCTTTAGACAAGGCTGAAACCATCGAATTACTCAGCCAAGAGTTTGAAATTCAAGATTATGAATTGGGAGAGCAAATCCTAACCCAACCTAGTGCAAATTCAGCGGACAATAATCAATATTTTTATGTAGTCTGCGAAGGCAGAGTCCGATTATTGAGCTTTGATACGGATAAAAAAAGGGAAGTTTCCGCAAGTTTACTGCTGGAAGGCGACATTTTTGGCGCTCAGTTTTTTTTGTCGGAACAATCCTTTCCCTACAAAATACAGGCAGCAACTGAAGTTCGAGTCGCTCGAATATCCCAGTCTAAACTAGATCCCTTCCTCAAAAAGCTTCCAGAATTGGCTCTGAAATGGCGGGTGATCATTCACGAGCAGCAAAAACTGATTTTTTTTAAAACTTTAACTGAGTTACGCTATTTATCCAGCCGTCGTCTCCAACAAATATTACCCTGTCTAAGCGAAAAAAAAATTAGACTAGAAACTCTCGTCGCAGCTAAAGAACAGAAAGTTCGTTTTTGGTTACGAAATGGCAAGATTAAAAATCAAGACCTCAAGACAGGGGATTCTTGGGGATATCCTGGAGTGACTGAAGACTGGACATCCCAGACAATTCTGCTGTTCTATGAGTTGTCCTCAGCCAACTGGCAAATGTTCTCAGAATTAGCCCCTGAGTTAGTCGAGTCCTGGCGAACCAACACCACTCCTGTAGCGTCTGGTCAAATGTCTTTAGGCAATAAAGGCAATAACAAAAGTCCTAGTAGTTTTAATGCTCTTGCCACAATTAAGCCCCCCAGAGTAGCGGTTAATTATGAAGCCGAAGCCACCCCAGAGGAGCAGGAAGAAATACCCATTCAAGAGCAGGAAGTTGATTATCCCAGACCGATCAAACGTCCTGGTCTGTGGAAAACTTATCCCTATATTGAACAGCAGAGTTCCTCTGACTGCGGTGCCGCCTGCCTCACCATGATTAGTAGATATTGGGGTAGATCCGTCGGGATCAACTATTTACGAGAGCTAATTGGGATTGGACGTTCTGGAGCATCTCTCAAAAATTTAGCTCTGGCGGCCGAAAGAATAGGCTATCATGCTCGTCCTGTGCGGGCTAGTTTAAGTAAGATCATTGAGCAAAATAATCCTTGGATTGCCCATTGGAAAGGGGATCACTATATAGTCGTTTATCGTGTTAAAGGAGATAAATTGCTGGTTGCCGACCCAGCAGCAGGTAAGTTTGAGCTAGCTCGTGCGGAGTTTCTCAATTCCTGGACGGGGTTTGCTTTGTTGCTGGAGCCAACCGAAGATTTAGCCAATGCACCGACGCAAAAACGTTCACTGAGCAGGTTTTTTACTCTGCTACTGCCCTACCGTTCCGTAGGCATAACCATCGTCATTGCTTCAATCCTCATTCAACTGATTGGTTTGGTGTCTCCTCTATTCACTCAGATTATTCTCGATCAAGTGGTAGTGAGTCGCAGCCAATCGACCTTAAATGTTTTAGTCGTCGGGATGTTGCTGTTTGGCGCTTTAGGTATTGGCTTAACTTCAATTCGAACCTATCTACTGAGCTATTTAGCCAACCGTCTCGACTTGACTATGATCAGTGGGTTTATTAATCATGCTTTAAATCTACCCCTGAAGTTCTTTGAATCCCGTCGTGTGGGGGATATTATCACCCGTGTGCAAGAAAATCAAAAGATTCAACAGTTTTTGATTGAGAATGTCTTACTTTCTTGGTTGGACTTTTTTACGGGATTTGTCTATCTCGGGTTGATGCTTTATTACAATTGGAAACTAACCGTCCTCATCTTAGGTTTAGTTCCGCCGATTGTACTCTTGACCCTGGTTGCTACTCCCTTGCTAAGGAAAGTTTCGCGGGACAGATTCAACGCGACTGCGGATCAGAATTCTTCGTTGGTGGAAATGATGACGGGAATATCTACCATCAAAGCGGTCACGGCGGAAAAAGATTTACGCTGGCGCTGGGAAGAACTGTTAACCCGTCAATTGAACGTTCAGTTTAAAGGTCAAAAACTAGCCATTAACTTGGGATTCCTGAGTGGCATGATTAATTCCATCGGTGGTGGAGTCTTGCTTTGGTACGGAGCAACCCTTGTGATTCAGGGGGAATTAAGTATTGGTCAGTATGTCGCCTTTAACATGATGAAAGGCTATATCATTAGTCCCGTACTGGTGCTAGTGGGATTGTGGGATGAATTACAGGAAGTCTTAATTTCTGTAGAACGACTCAATGATGTTTTTGATGCCAAAACCGAGGAACCCGCGCAAAGCGATAAGTTAGTCTTACCAAGACTCAGGGGAGATCTTCACCTTGATAATGTCACCTTCCGCTACGAAATTGATGATGAGATGAATATCTTACAGAATATTTCCTTGAAGGTCAAAGCGGGACAGACTGTAGCCATTGTGGGTCGGAGTGGCTCAGGGAAAAGCACTCTCATTAGTCTTATTCAGGGGATGTACCACCCTATAAAAGGAAATATTTCCATCGATGGGCATAATCTTAAACATGTTTCCCTCCACTCCTTGCGATCGCAAATGGGAGTTGTGCCACAAAGCTGCTACTTATTTTCAGGTACGATTCTCGAAAATATTACTTTATACCGCTCTGAATTCACCCTAGAAGAAGTAATTGCCACAGCGAAAGTAGCAGAAGCTCATGCTTTCATTCAAGCTTTACCCTTGGGATATAACACCAAAGTGGGAGAGCGGGGAGATAATCTTTCTGGGGGTCAACGGCAACGAATTGCGATCGCTCGTGCTTTTCTCGGAGATCCGCCAATTTTGATTTTAGATGAGGCAACGAGTTCTCTGGATACAGAATCTGAGCGACGTTTTCAAGACAATCTTTCCCGTCTTTCTCGTAACCGCACTACTTTTATTATTGCCCATCGTCTTTCCACAGTCCGTAATGCAGATTGCATTGTCGTCTTAGATCGAGGATTGATAGTGGAACAAGGAAATCACGAGGAACTGATCGCTCAAAAAGGACTTTATTATGATCTGGCGCAGCAGCAATTGAGTTTATAAGTACCTGAAGTTACCCACTCATTGAATTGTGAAGATTGGGCAAGGGGAAAAGCAATTAGAGTAATACTGTCTTCAGGTTCTAAGAGATTCCGTCGAAGGCATTGCTTCATTGTGAACTAGGTAATTTAATTCACTGTTGAGCCACTGCTCGAATAGTTTATCTATAATTTCTTGTCTTATTTTGGGAGTAAGCTCCGCAGGCAGGTAATCCTCAATTTTAAACAGATGGTAGCCTTGTTTAGATTTAATGGGATGAATTGTTTCCCCAACCACCACTGGTGTCGTGAAAATAACCGCAGCAACGTCAGGAGGATAGTCCCACCGATGTACTTCCCCTTCATAACCACATACATAGCGACGCTCCCGATCTACATCATAAAGATGAGCAGCTTGAT
>JBEANW010000180.1:0-4693 GCA_041165225.1 Cyanobacteriota bacterium
ATCTTCACCGACTATATGCGGGCGGCAATTCGCCTCTCGGCACTGTCAGAAGTGGGTTCCATTTGGGTCATGACTCATGACTCCATCGGTCAAGGGGAAGATGGTCCTACCCACCAGCCCATCGAAACCATTGCATCCTTAAGAGCAATTCCTGACTTGACAGTAATTCGTCCTGCGGATGGGAATGAAGTTTCTGGAGCTTACAAAGTGGCGATCGAATACGCCAAACAAAACAAACCCACCTTGATGGCACTATCGCGCCAAGGTGTACCTAACTTAGCAGGCAGTTCCATTGAAAAAGCAGAGAAGGGTGCTTATGTCCTTTCCTGTGGTTTTGCTCCTGAAGAATTGGATCTAATTTTGATTGGTACAGGTAGTGAAGTACAGCTTTGTGTGGGTGCGGCGGAAAAACTAATTGCCAGTGGCAAAAAAGTCCGTGTTGTCTCCATGCCTTCTTGGGAACTATTTGAAGCTCAAGACCAAGCTTATCGAGATTCCGTACTACCTAAAGTTGCTCGAAAACGCCTCTCTGTGGAAGCGGGGACTAGCTTCGGTTGGCAGAAATACACTGGTAGCGAAGGTGGCTCCGTCAGTATTGAGCGCTTTGGCGCATCGGCTCCTGGTGGCACTGTGATGGATAAATTTGGCTTCAACGTTGATAACGTCGTTGCTAAGGCGAAGGAAATTATCGGCTAGTTTTATTCAGTAGAATGTTATTTAACCCTGTTGTTACACAGGGTTTTTTCTTGTCTAACCTGAGCGTCCAAAGAACTTAGATTCTTAATGTCAAAAAGAAACATAGTAATTATTACATTATTAGGATTGTGGAGGTTGCAAGTTAAATTGTAGGTTGGGTAGAGGCACGAAACCCAACAAAATAGAGCGCCTAGGCTAAAATATCGGGTTAACTAACCTGATTAAATTTTTATCTAACTGGGTTAAAAGCGATCGCACCACCCAACAAATTTAACCAGATGCGCTACTACAACTTTATGCTATGTTCCTCCGAACTCTAACTAACCCAACCCGCACTCAAGATCACAGTCAAGGTAATAAAACCAACGCCTAAACCCCAGGTAATTCGATTTAAGGCATTTTCAGCACTCTTGGTACTGGTAAACATCTGAGATTGTCCCCCAATACCCCCCAAACCATCTCCTTTAGGACTGTGGAGCAGAATCAAAACAATGGTGAGTAAGCCGCAAATCGCCCAAATAATCTGTACTATCTGATATACGTTCATGATGAAAATCTAATTTTAATAATCTATATGGTCTAATTTAACTCTCACCACCATTGTATGCTGAGGACAGATGCATGTTCAACACAATAGGGATTTTAGGGAATTGGGGAAAGTGTAATTGATTATCTTGAGATTTGGATTGGAGTGCGATTTGGCTTGGCATCATAGATTGCTGCCTCAATCAAAGACTTTCCTGTCATCTCCTCTGGTTGAGGAATCCGCAATATTTCCAAGATCGTGGGGGCAACATCTGCCAAACAACCATTATCTCTTAGGGGAACATTTGCGCCATGTCCAATGATTTTTCTGTCTTCTCCCTCGACGAGAATGAACGGTACAGGGTTCGTGGTGTGGGCTGTCCAAGGATTACCATCTGGATCTTGCATATACTCAGCGTTACCGTGATCTGCGGTAATGATTAGGGTGCCACCAGTTTGGTTGACGGTTTCAATTACTTTGCCCAAACAGCGATCGACGGTTTCGATCGCCTTAACCGCTGCCTCTAAATTGCCCGTATGTCCTACCATATCAGGGTTGGCATAATTAACGACAATCAGGGAATAAACTCTTTTTTTAACCGCCTTACACACTATATCAGTAACAGCGCTAGCAGACATTTCAGGGGCGCGATCATAGGTAGCAACCATCGGGCTTTGAACTAATTCCCGATCTTCTCCCTTAAAAGGAAGTTCTAAGCCACCATTGAAGAAATAGGTGACATGAGGATATTTTTCGGTTTCGGCGGTACGAAATTGACGTAAACCTCGATTGGCGATGACTTCCCCCAAGATATTAGTTAAGTTTTGGGGCTTGAACACTACTTCTACAGCTACACTGGGGTCATACTGAGTAAAAGTCACAAAATGTAGTTGCTCAATTTTTTGACGGTCAAACCCACCGAAATTGTCATTGACGAAAGCGTAGGTTAATTGTCTGGCACGATCTGGGCGGAAGTTGAAGAAGATTACTGCATCCCCAGATTCCACGGCTCCCGACGCGATTCTGGTGGGAAGAATAAATTCATCGGTGATGTCTGCACTGTAAAAACTTTCTAAAACTTCAGTGGCTGAACGAGAATCAATATTTTCGTTCCGAGTCATGATGTCATAAGCTAACCGTACTCGATCCCAACGGCGATCGCGATCCATGCCGTAATAGCGACCACTAATTGTCACTATGCGACCAACACCAATTTTATTAATTGCATCTTGAATTTTACTGAGCGCCTTGATCCCCTCTGTAGTGTAGGTATCTCGCCCATCGGTAATTGCATGGATACAAACATCGGTAACGCCATTAGACTTGGCTAAATGAAGTAATCCAATGAGATGCTTGAGGTGAGAATGCACCCCTCCTTCTGAACAAAGTCCCAATAGGTGCAGTTTGCCCCCTGTAGCGTTAACCTTAGTGCAGGCATCAATCAATATTTGGTTCTGGAGCAAAGAGCCATCTTCCACGGCATCAGAAATTCTTACTAATTCTTGAGGAACTACTCTTCCCGCCCCCAAGTTTAAATGTCCGACTTCTGAATTTCCCATTTGACCATCGGGTAATCCGACTGCCTTACCAGAGGTGTGAATCAAAGTGTGAGGATATGCGTATTGCAAGCTAGTAAAGATTGGAGTTTTAGCCTTAGCAATAGCATTTGCTTCTGTTGATTCGCGATGACCCCAGCCATCTAAGATAGCTAGCACCACTGGAGATACAGGTGTTTGAACCATAATTGTTACCCTATAATAATCACTGGCACATTGATAATAACATCGCGAATCACTTTAGTTCGAGGGTATTTAGCTGAAAATTAATGATTTCTACCAGTTTATTAATTAATGATTTAGTTTAATTTGCATCTGGTGGAACTTGAACTAGCGAGTTTTTGCTGTCTTTCGGCAATGATCTGGTCGATTGCTGGTCTACCTGTAAGTGGCAATCGCCAGTCTGCCCAAATTCCGTAGAGCCAGTCGGCGATCGCCCCAATAACCTTTATTTTGGTTATGGCATAGACCCAGCCCAGACCAAGTTGTTCATAAACTTGTCTAAAGACTTCCACATTTTTGAGAATTGTACCATCGGGCAGCACCCCATGAATTACTCCCATCGCTGTAGCAAAGTCAATTCCCCCATTAGCTTGGGGATCGTAGTCGAGGCTGGCAATATCGACAAACTTAATGATTCCTCTCCCTGCATCTTTTCTCGTCAGAAAATTTACTTCTCGCACACAAAGAGGACATTCTCCATCATACAACAGCTTGATTTGCCAAGTTGGTTGCGTTGATGGGTAATTGCCAGATTCCTCGATAACAGAAGTCATGATTAGGACGGTTTTAATAAAATGGACTTACGTTTTTGATTAATACGCTGTTGATTAATTAGTCTTTAACAACATTGCAGTGATGAGGTCACGGTCAAAGATATATTCGCCGTAGTCAGCAATGGTATCTACCCCTAAGTAACTGAAGACAATTTCTAGGGCAATCCAAACACCGACTTTAAATACTAGCTTCTTCCATTTAATGTCCATCGTTTTCAATAGGAGTGAAACGTTAATGAGCTATCTGTTACTAAAATTAACAAATAATGTAAAGAATTGCAACAAGATGCTCCCTGGGGTTAATGAACCTCCATCTAATCTGTCTGACATGGAAAACTGAATAGAGATTCTGAATGATATTTATGAATGAGGCAATTAATTTATGCTGTTCGATTGATATTGTCTAGAGATTGACCAGGAACTGTTTTCGATTCAGGTATATAGCGGTTGTAGCCTGGGGGAGCAAAGATAGACTTAGCCCAGCGCCACCACCATTGGAAGTAGGAATGGGGGTTATCGTTAGTAAAATATTCAGGAGCAATATCTTTAATCTTAGGCAGATGTATCCACGGCACTTGAGGAAAAGTATGGTGTTCATCGTGGTAGCCTGTGTTGAAAAAAGGAAGATTCGTCCAGCTATAGGTAGAATAGGTTTTGCCCTGGTGATAGACGTGATGTTCGGCGATGGATTGACCGCGAAAGGTGATCCCCCAGTTGCTTGCCATGATGGTCAAACTCCAGAAAAGATAGAGTGCAGCTTGAGGAGCGATCGCTAAATAAGCAAAGGCGTAGAGCAAAAGACTGGTAAAGATCAGCAGGAGATTGAATTTTTGGTCAATAGTGGCAGACTTAACCTGGCGGGTATCAGCCTTAACTAAACTGGTGAGGATTAATTCCGTAACAATTAAACCCCCTGGCAATAGATGGATCAGGCTTTCAAAAACACGCCAAGCAACATGAATACTGGCAAATTCAGCACGGTGGCGATCCCACAGCTCATGGTCGTATTGATAATCATTCAGGTGAAGATGATGGGTTTTGCCATGTACCCCAATGTAAGTTAGAGACTCACCAAAAGAAAGAGAGCCACAGATAACTAACCAAAGAGCAAACTGAGAACCCAGCTTAGATTTAAAGAT